>DUPD01000046.1 GCA_012838505.1 Bacilli bacterium
GTCATCTGAAGACACTTCGCGTTCCGCGGGGATGGCCTCAGCTAACTTTTGTAGCAAAAATCGCTACAAAAGTGGATCTTCGGCTCATCCGATTCCCGCTGGAGTCTTCGTGTCTTCAGATGACTATACATTATTTCCGTTCACCCTTTAAGTGAGTGCGTACATATAAACGAAAGGCATTTAGTTAAGCATTATCAATTACTTTGCGATAAACTATGAATAATTTAGGTTTATAATTGAATCTTGATTCTCTTTTTTAAGCAAAGAAAAATCCCAAGCATATGTTGGGATTTAGTTACTCATTTAATGCTAAAGCTTGTAGTAAATCATCTACTGAAATCGGATGATCTTTTTCGAAATCATATAAAATATCATTATAACGACTGCTTGCTTGTGCAACTAATGTTGTCGGTTTTTCTTCAACTCTTAATGATTCAACCTTTTCAGTTGATTGTTCAGCGACTTCTACTTCGCTTGATTCGATTTGATCATGATGATCTTCATCCTCAACTTTTTCAGCAACATGCAGTTCTAGATCTTGTTGTTCACTTTCCTCAGTTTCTTCATCCATCTCTTCAGCTACCTCAAGCTCCACTTGAGACTCGCTCTTTAGATGAGAAACAGCGAAAAATAATGACCAGATACTTAAAGTTAAAAAGGCAACACTAAAAATCGATATAACTCTCATGGCATTCCCTCCATTTAACTTGGAACTTTCACTTTAATTTCAAGTCTGCTTAAGGCGCCAGGCTCAATGTTTTCTAACGATTCTGATGCAACTTCTAATGCTTGCTCATACTGACACTCTCTAAATAACTTTTCTGCTTCTGACAATCGAGTCGACAATACAGGATATTGACTTCGATAACGGTTAGCATATTGAATGATCCGTTCAATTAAATATGCTTGTTCAATCATAGTCTCAGTCTGTTCAACTAATGATTCAACAGATGATGTTGCTTCTTTTACACTATGGTTGACTTTCCCCATATCAAGCGGTTCTTCTGTGAATCTTTCTAACACTTGATTGCATTTGTCAGTCGCTTCCTCCATCTGATTCAAAATAAACGATGGAACTCCTGGCAAATTACTTTTTTCTAAATCGCGATTAATTTCAAATAATTTTCGTTGCAATAATTGAATTTTTTCTTTTGCTTCTATTTCATCTTTTCGAATCGTACTAATTTGATCTTTAAACTCCAAATGGGCTTCTTTTAACTTTTGTAAATCTTGATAATTCACTTCTAAATCATCTTTTAACGATTTATAAGTTTGCTCTTCATCTGCAAGATCTTGCTTGATCTTGATATGTTGTCTTTCTAATTGATGAACCCACTTTTCAAGATTTTCGTATAATTCTAAATCGCTACCTTCTAAGTAGTAGGTCTTCTGTAAATTCGTTACTTCCTCATCAGTCACTTTAAAGTCGTCAACAACTTCTTCGATCAGTTTTTCAAAAGTTTGAAGATGTTTATCTACATATGACCTTGCTTTTGATTCCTCTTCTAAGATAGCGTAAATTTCTTGAATTCGCTCCTCAATCGTTACAACAAACTCAAAGACCGTTTGATCATCTTGTTCTTCAATTCGTGTGACATATACGACCAGCTGTTCTTCTAAGTCACGTAACTCTTTCTGAAAATTATGATGTTCAATTTGATAGCCATCCTCTTTCATCTGTTCAATACCATTTTTCAACTGATGAATTTGTTCAGGTAAGTCTACTTTACACTGACGATAAATCGCAGGGAACGACTCAAGTCGATCTTCAAGATCGATCAAAGCTTGCTGAATATCATTAATTATTTGACGTGCTTCATAGTAATTTCCTTGTTCAGATTCATAATAAAAATGCTCAAGTCTCTTTTGATGATCATTAATTTCCGCTTCAAACCTTGCCTCTGCTTCACCATAAGCGTGGAGATTTTGTAAGAGAATATTTCTCAAGCTCTTTAGTTGCGGAATTACTTCTTCAGCTAGTTTACGACTTTGTTTTTCTGAGTCTAGGAGATCATCTAATTCACTATACATATTTTCAATCATTTTTTCGGTATTAGTTAAAATTTGTTCAACTGTCTCCAAGCTCTTATTTGCTGAAGGAACTTTAAATCGATCAGCTGCTTCCTCGGCATCAAAAAGATACTCTTCAATATCTGGTAAATCACGCGTCAAAATTCGATCCCACGTCTCTTTCCACGATTCAAATTTTGTTTGTGTTTCTCCTGCTAGCCGTAGTGCCTTGACACGTTGCAATTCTGCCGTCACATTACGATTCATAATGTCCATTTTCCAGGCTTCTAATTTATCAACCCGATCATATATAAATTTTCGAAAAATAAGTCCAGTAATAATCAGTGCTATAATAATCAGAATAAACCCTATAATATAAGGAACCATATTAATCCTCCTCAGTGACATCAACATTCAATCTCTTTTTATGTAATAATAATTGTTAATTTAACTCAATTATGTCATAGTTATAATTATCATACCATGAACAGCAGTGATTTTGCTAAAAAAAATCAAAATAAATCGTTTTTTGAGTTAAATTATCGAATTAATTGATAAATTGGAGGTTTTTTATATGTTTGAGCAACGTGAATATTCCGCATCACTAGAGAAAAATTATCAGTTATTGATAAAGCAATTAGAAGCACTAATTGAAGATGAGCCGGATCCAATTGCAAATTTATCAAATAGTGCAGCGCTATTAAATCAGTTTTTAGAGCGAATTAATTGGGTCGGTTTTTATTTGCTAAAACAAGATCAACTCGTTTTAGGTCCATTCCAAGGGCTGCCAGCCTGTGTAAGAATCGAGATTGGTAAGGGTGTTTGTGGAACGGCAGTCGCAACAGAACAAACACAACTCGTCGCTGATGTTCATCAGTTCCCTGGACATATTGCTTGTGACGCTCGAAGTCAATCAGAGATTGTCATTCCACTATTTAAAAAAAATCGTGTAATTGGCGTTCTAGATATTGATAGTCCAGAAAAAAATCGCTTCAGTCAAATGGATCAAAATTACCTTGAGCAATTTTGTCAAGTACTAATGAAGTATATCCCTGAATCAAATTAAACAATTTAAAAAACAGACTGGTTGCAATCAAATAATTGCGCTCAGTCTGTTTTTGGTAATTTTTATATACTTGTAATAATTTGATATTGATTTTTCCCTAAACGCTTTGCTTTATAAAGCGCTTGATCTGCTTGATCGAGCAACTCGTCTAAAGTTAATTTCGGATAAGTATCCCAAGAAGCTAAGCCAATTGAAGCTGTTACTCTAGGTTTTGTTGAATGTTCAATTAATGTTAACAACTTATTGGCAAAAACTCTCCCCATTTGCGCATTAGCTTCCGGTAGATAAACGGCTAGTTCTTCTCCGCCCCATCTTGCTGCAAATCCTTTCCCATCGATTTCTCTCCGAATAATATTTGATACTTGAATTAAGACCGTATCACCAACATCATGGCCAAAAGAATCGTTGATCAATTTGAAATCGTCCAAGTCAAGCAGTAAAAAGATACCCCGTTGATCCTTCTCTAAATGCTCAAGACACTTCTCATCTAAATATTCCCTAGAGTATAACTTGGTTAAATAGTCAGTAATAACAGATTGCTCTAATTTCTCACGTAAGATAATGTTATCAAATGCAAGTGTAGAGTGTTGAACTAAAGAAATCATTAATTTATATTGATCAAATGTGAAATAGTAAGCTTCAGGATGTAACACCACAATAATACCAATTAATTGGTCAGTCTGAATCATCGGCAACAAAATAACAGATTGATAAGGTAGTCCAATTCCTTCAAATTGCTTTTGCAAGTCACTAATGAAAATAGCTTCTTTCTCTTTCTTAACTTGGTCAAGTAAAAAATGAACTTCTTCTCTGTTTTTCTCCGCATGGAATAAACGTGTTGACTCAGCTTCAACTTCATATTTACCAACATCATTTATTAAAACAAAGCCAATCTCTCCCGCATTAAAAGATATTTGAAATTGTTTTTTAATAAATTTAGTAATTGAAGTTATACAATCTAATTTATTTAATTCATGAGCAAATGTATTAATTAACTGCAAATCTTGAATTAACAAATTTGACTGCTGGTATAATTGAGCATTTTCCAATGCATTTCCTCCCGTATTTGCAAGAATGCGAATAAATTCAACTTCACTATTCGGGATATAGTTAATTTCAGTTGATCTTAACTGCATCACTCCATAAACACCTTGTTTACCATTAAAAGGGGCATAAAGTGTAATTGAATCATCGGTTGATTCAATTTTCAGTTTACCTGTTAAAAATGCTTGAGCACTTGCTTGATCGGCATATTTTTCATTATAAATAAATTCTTTAATCGGTAAGGATACATCTTCTTGGTAGTTTTTTGATAAATATAATTCACACTTAAAATTCGGATAAATTGAATAGATAATTTCAGTAATTTCAGCTAAAACATCACGTGGGTTCATTGATGAGTGAAATTTCTGGGTGATGTTAAACATATTTTCATATTTATTTGCTTGAGCAATCGAATATCTAGCCCGGCGTAATTCCATAATAATAACCGACATGTCCTCAACAATTTGAATGACTTGATTCTTTTTATCGTGCGAAAGATCATCCTTATCTTCAGCAAAGAATAAAAAGTAGCCAATCGTACCATCTTCATCATCTATACTAGCAACAGAAATACGCTCAAAGACGTTATCTTCATCAAGTTCTTGAATCAGTTTATGAGATAACCGCTTATATTTATTAACTTTATTTATGATCGTATTTGGTAATTGCTCGGGTAATTTAACGGCCTGTTCACTTATCGATTGGACACAGGTGTATTGATCGGCCCAAGAATCAAACATATATAGAGCCACACTATGGATATTTAATCTTAGTCTCACTTGTTTAACAATCGAGTATAGCCAGTCGCTATTTCTATAATATTGTTTTGGGTCATATATAAACAAGTCATGATTGTCAGTTAGCGTATATGATTCCATTAATCACTTCCACCCACCTTATGTATATAATCCTGATTGCTTCCTTTTCATTATAGCGCAAACATTACAAAATACCTACCACAAAAACAGTATTTTATACTTACGACATTTTCTTACTTAAATCGTCATAAACATAGCCTTTAATAACGTTATCGACATTATTAACATTGAAACTAATCCATGACTTTATACCCTAGTCTATTTATAATTTGAATTTGAGGTATGAGTAAAATGTTTGTGGGGGAAATATTTAACCCTGTCATTTGGTGAAGGGTCGTAAGACCGTTCGCCAAATGACAGGGCCACCAAACGGAAGTGCGGTAGGTTATAAGCAGAATACATGAAAA
>DUPD01000047.1 GCA_012838505.1 Bacilli bacterium
GCATCGTGTTGAGATTATTCATCTTAATGGAGATAGCTATAGAATGAAACATCGAAGTACGATTTTCAGCAATGAAAATGTGTCAAATTAAATAGCGAAAACTGTGTCATTTTACTTGACGGTTACACTCCTCCATTTTATAGCCTAATCCCCTAATCGTTTTAATATAAATCGGTTGTTTAGTATCAGGCTCGATTTTTTCACGAATATGACTGACATGCACATCTACAATCCGTGTGTCTCCTGAGAAATCATAATTCCAAACAGCGCTTAACAGTTGATCTCGAGACAATACTTTACCTTTATGCCTTGCTAAATAAACGAGTAATTCAAATTCCTTCCGTGTAAATGCAAGTTCTTCACCTTTTACAGTAACTTCGTATTGTTCTGGTGAGATCACGAGCTGACCAACTTTTAATTGTTTCGGCTCATTTTCCGTATGTTTATTCGTTCGACGTAAAATTGCTTTAATTCGAGCAACAACTTCTTTCGGACTAAATGGTTTCGTCAAGTAATCATCTGCACCTAGCTCTAAACCAAGCACTTTATCAAATTCATCGTCCTTAGCTGTCAACATTAATATCGGTGTGTCAACTTTCTCTTGTCTTAATCGTTTACAAACTTCCGTTCCTTCCATACCCGGTAGCATTAAGTCTAAGACGATTAAGTCATAGGGTTCGCTTAGAGCTTTGTCAAATGCTTCTGTTCCAGAATAAGCAACAGCGGTATCAAATCCTGCTTTTTCGATATTGTATTGTAATAATGTAACGATTGATTCTTCATCATCAACAATCAGTATTTTTTGATTCATTTTCCTACCCCCATTGTCTTTACATTAATCATACAACTTTACTATGAAATTGTGAATCATAAAGCTTCCGTAAATATGTAAAATATCATTTACAATGTTAATTTTCAGTAAATTTAAAAATTCAAACTATCAAAATTTAATCAATCCCTAATTACTCAAACAACAAGTCATCAAATAGAGAGTAAATGAACAACTCACCTTACTTACCTCATCAAGGTTTACTTACTTATTTTTAGTTGCAAAAGTTAAGTAAAAAAGGAATCCAGTGTAACTGAATCCCTTTTCTCTTTGACTAAGCTTTGCCTAATCCTACTATTAAATTATCCCATATTCTTAATTAATTCATCAGCGAATTCTGATGTTTTAACTTCTTTAGCATCATCCATTAGACGAGCGAAGTCATATGTGACGACTTTTGAACTGATCGTCTTATTCATTGAATCGGTAATCAATTTAGCCGCTTCGTTCCAGCCTAAGTGCTCTAACATTAATACACCAGACAAAATAACAGACGATGGATTCACTTTATCAAGACCTGCATATTTAGGTGCTGTACCATGTGTTGCTTCAAAAATAGCATGTCCAGTTTCATAGTTAATATTCGCACCAGGTGCAATCCCAATTCCACCAACTTGAGCAGCCAATGCGTCAGAAATATAATCACCATTTAAGTTCATTGTTGCAACAACATCAAACTCTTTCGGACGTGTTAGAATTTGTTGTAAGAAAATATCTGCGATCACATCTTTAATAATAATCTTACCTGCCGCTTCAGCTTCAGCTTGTGCTTTATTGGCAGCATCTCGACCATCTTGTTCTGCAATCTGATCATATTCAGCCCACGTAAATACTTTATCACCGTATTCCTTCTCGGCTAATTCATAACCCCAATTTTTAAAAGCGCCTTCTGTAAACTTCATAATGTTCCCTTTATGAACAAGTGTCACACTTTTTCTACCTTCTTTAATCGCATAATCAATTGCTGCTCGAACGAGACGATGTGTCCCCTCTTCTGAAATTGGCTTTATACCTATTCCTGACGTTTCAGGGAAACGAATATTAGTCACACCTAATTCATTTTTCAGGAAGTCAATCAGACGCTTAGCTTCAGCCGTTCCTTTTTCCCATTCAATACCTGCATAAATATCTTCTGTATTCTCGCGGAAGATCGCCATATCTGTATCCTCAGGACGCTTGACAGGTGAAGGAACACCATCAAAATAACGAACTGGGCGCAGGCAAGTAAATAAATCAAGTTTTTGTCTTAGAGCAACGTTTAATGACCGGAATCCCCCACCAATTGGTGTTGTTAGTGGACCTTTAATTGCAATTTTATAGTCGCGAATCGTATCAAGCGTTTCTTCTGGTAACCATTCTCCAGTTGTTTCAAAAGCTTTCTCACCAGCTAAAACTTCTTTCCAAACGATACTTTTCTTGCCTTGATAAGCTTTTTCCACAGCGGCTTCCAATACACGACTAGATGCTGCCCATATATCTGGACCAGTCCCGTCTCCTTCAATAAATGGAATTGTTACGTGATCTGGTGTCTTTAATACACCGTTTTCTACAACTACTTTTTCTCCTTGTACCATAAAAATACCTCCTAATAATCTATTAATTTATCATTTTTAGTTTACTAACTCTTTGACTAGCGCTCTGATAATGGAATGAAGTCTAATTTTTTCGGTCCAACATAATTTGAGCGTGGGCGAATTAAACGATTGTTATCATATTGCTCAAGCATATGAGCAACCCAACCAGATGTTCGACTCATGGCGAAAATTGGTGTAAATAAATCATGATCAATTCCCATAGAATGATAGGTTGATGCTGAATAAAAATCAACGTTAGCTGGTAAACCTTTTTCATTTTTAATATAATCTTCAATAATTTCAGAGATTTGATACCACTTTTCTTGACCAGCTTTTTTCGTCAATTGTCTCGACATTTCTTTTAAAAATTTCGCACGAGGGTCACCTTCTTTATAAACACGGTGTCCCATTCCCATTATTTTTTCCTTATTAGCCATCTTTTCCTTTATGTATGGAATGGCACGATCAACTTCCCCAATTTCCATCAACATTTTGATTACTTCTTCATTTGCACCACCGTGAAGTTCTCCTTTTAACGCACTAATTGCTGCAGTTAGGCCAGAATATAAATCTGATAAAGTAGCAACACATACACGTGCTGTAAAAGTTGATGCATTTAGTTCATGATCAGCATGCAAAATGAGGGCCTGATCAAATGCTTTCGCTTCGAGTGGATCAACAGGGTCACCTTTTAATAAATATAAAAAGTTTTCAGCATAACTATATTCACGCTTAGGTTGAAGTACTTCTTTACCTTGACGAATGCGTGCGATCGTCGTAATCACAATTAGGATCCGGGCTTGTAGTCGAATCGCTTTTTCCATTTTTGCTTCTTCATGTGTGAGCGAGTCCTCAGGATCATAGGCACCCAATAAAGAAATTATCGAACGTAATGCTGACATTGGATGAATTTTATTAAAATCCATATAGTCGATATGTGGGTAGATTTCCTCCGGTAGTTCCATCGCTTCGAATAAATTATCTTTAAATTCTGTTAATTCCGCTTGAGTTGGTAGGCGTTTATACCAAAGCAAGTAGATAACTTCTTCAAATGTCGCTGACTCAACTAGATCGTCAATCGCGTAGCCAACATAAGAAAGTTGCGTACCAACGATTGAAGTGATGTTTGAGTCTGTTAGAACAACACCTTCTAAACCTTTTGCTGTTATCATAGAACTTCCTCCTTTTCCTATAAAATTAAAAGGCAATTTCTTTACTTGCGGTCGTTGATTTCATATTAGTCTGAATCTTTCGTATTTACTTATAGTTAATTAGAGACAACAAGATTAACTAATTTACGAATAGAAAGTCAACAATTCGCATAATCATATAAGCTATACCAGCACCGATTAATGGGCCTACCGCTACTCCTTGTAAAAATACAACAGCGATAATAGTTCCCATGACAAGTGCTGTCGTTAAATGAGGGTCATTTGTTAGTAAATCAAGGCCACCTCGTGCAACAATTGCGACAAATAAACCTGATCCTAATGCGATCCAACCATAATAACTTTTTACGCTGTCGACTAATTCTTTAAAACCAATTTCACCTGTTGCAATCGGAACTAAAACTGATATCGTAATAATCGTAATACCAATGGTCATGCCCTTTTGCTGAATGAAAGGAAACAATTTTTCATCGAGCTTTAATAATTGAATGCCTAACAAAATATAGACAGACATCATGATCGACTGGTTCTTACCAATGTAGCCAAGTGTAAATATTATAATTAAAAAAAGCGTCGATAAGTTAAACATAGCGGTCCCCTCAATTTTAGCTTTAGCTAGATAATTAATATCTTAACATAAATCATTAAGTTTAGAAAAGTTATCGCATGATCTGTTATATCTTATCATATTTTAAAATATAAATATAGTAACAGACAAGTAGGTGGTTGAACTGACTGGAGATTTTAAAGCAATCTGGTTAAGAGCTTTAATTGTGATCTTTATCATTAGTGGAATTGGACTAGCCATTTACTTAATCATCAAATATTTGTTTGTATTTGTTATTGTCGTGGGTTTAAGTTCTTTGTTACAAAAGCCAATCCAGTTTATTGAGGAAAAATTAAGATTGAACCGTACGTTGGCTATCATCATTTGTCTGATCATCTTATTTCTAATCATATCAATCAGTCTCAGTTTAGTCTTAATTTATTTAATTGATTTATTTGACTCAATTATCGTTCAATTTCCAATTTATTTTCAAGTCATAGTTGAACATATCAAGATTTGGATTGAATACTTTACCGAAAACACATTATTAAATGTTGAGCTATTTTTAAACCGATTTGATTATGATCTAACTGAAAATTTGATCAAGCTGATTGACAACTTCTATCACGTAGTTATAACGACTAGCCAAAAACTTGCCAATCATTTCATACCATTTATAACAGACTTCATCGTTCAGACAGTTGAAGTCACATCGACAACAATTATCATCATGATTTTGACGATCTTATTATGTAAAGATTGGAAGACATATCAACAACGGCTGGTCAATTGGTTGCCAAAGAAAATCAGTCAAATCAGTCGACTGTTTTTCCGATATTTCATTATAATTAGTTGGGGATACATAAAAGCACAACTAATTGTCACTAGTGTAACGATTGTTGTACTCATCATTGGTTTTTATTTCATTAAAATTGATCGTGCTTTTACGTTAGGTCTAGTCATTGGACTCATTGACTTTATTCCGATAATTGGAGTTGGCTTGTTGCTCTGGCCGTGGATTATTTATTGCTTAATCACTCGACAATTTATCATCACAATTGAACTCTCAATTATCTATCTCATCATTATAGGTGTTAGACAGTTTCTAGAGCCAAAATTAGTCTCTGAACAAATTGGTATGAACGCATTATTTGTGATCAGCATTGGCTATTTCTGCTTTTTATGTTTTGGTTTATTCGGTGTCCTATTCACACCAATCATGCTAATTACGATTCAAGCGATCAAACGTAGTCAGCTTGATCAGATGGTCTATCATTATATTCGCTTCGGAAAAGCGTCTTAAAAACGGCGATAAATGAACTGATGTTTTTGATTAATCATATTTTGGAAAATTGCTTTTAACCATGTTTTAAAAATTCGTCTTGTCAGTGGGATCAACAAAAGTAAACCAAATAAATCCGTTAAAAATCCAGGCATTAATAAAGCAAGTCCGCCAATTAAAATTGCAATTCCATCGATAAAAAGATCACTTGGAAGTTGTCCATTCTGCATACTGACTTGTGCACGTCGGAGCGCTTCAATGCCTTGTTGTTTGGCCAAAGTTGCCCCAATGAAACCAGTTAAAACAATCATACCGATAATCGACCAAACACTAATGTACGAACTCGCCCAGATGATGATTGATAATTCAATTAAAGGAACGGTAATTAAAATAAATAATAACCACTTAAACATGATAGCACCTCTTCAGAAGTTAAAATTTTAGATAAAAAAAGGGGGAACTTCCCCCTTTTTGATCTACTAATTTTTACGATTCTAATTTTATAAAATACTTGCTTTACCACTGTAGATATCGCCACGTTTAGCGTCTACAGTAATTTCTTTACCTTCTTCTAGTACGTTAAGTGCATCATCTACACCAACAATTACAGGAATTGATAAGTCAAGACCAACAACTGCTGCGTGTGAAGTTAAACCACCTTCAACAGTAATAATACCATTTGCTTTTTCTAATGCAGGCATCATATCTTTATCTGTTGCTTGTGTGACTAGAATATCACCATAGTTAACTTTTTCATTCGCTTCAGTCGCATTTTTCGCCATCACTACACGACCAAATGAACTACCTTTGCCAACACCTTGGCCTTTAGTTAAGACATCACCGATGATATGAACTTTCATCATATTTGTTGTGCCACTCTCACCACCTGGTACACCTGCAGTAATAACTACACGATCACCGCGTTTTAGTAAGTTTGTTTCTAAACCACGATCGATTGCAACGTTAAGTACTTTATCTGTTGTATAAGCAACGTCACCAACAATCGAGTGAACACCCCATACTAATGATAAACCACGACTTACTCTTTCATCAAAAGTAACCGCAATAATTGGTGCCTTCGGACGATATTTAGAAATAACACGAGCTGTATGACCACTTACTGTAGGTGCTAGAATAGCATTTACATCTAAGTTCATCGCAGTGTGGTTTACAGATTGACTAATTGCATCTGTCATTGTCACATCACTTGATTTTGTACGCTTATCAAGAATTGCTTTATGATCAAGATTAGCTTCAGTTTTAATCGCAATATTGTGCATTGTTTGAACTGCTTGAACAGGATAGTCACCTGCTGCTGTTTCACCAGATAACATAATCGCATCTGTACCGTCAAAAATTGCGTTAGCAACGTCTGAAGCTTCAGCACGAGTAGGTCTCGGGTTACGTTCCATTGAATCTAACATTTGTGTTGCCGTAATAACTGGCTTACCAGCTAGATTACATTTTTGGATCATTGATTTTTGAACAACTGGCACATCCTCAGGTGGAATCTCAACACCTAAGTCCCCACGTGCAACCATAATCCCATCTGAAACTTGAAGGATCGCATCAAGGTTGTCGACACCTTCTTGGTTCTCAATCTTTGAAATAATTTGAATATCTTTCCCACCATTTTTATCAAGGTGCTCACGGATAGATAGAACATCAGATGCACGACGAATGAATGATGCAGCGATAAAGTCTACACCTTGCTCGATTCCAAATAGAATGTCTTTTGCATCTTTTTCTGTCATACCTGGTAAGTTCACACTTACATTTGGTACGTTAACGCCTTTTTTATCTTTTAATACACCTGAGTTAAGTGCTTTAGTTACAAGCTCATTTTCTTCTTTTAAGATGTCTGTAACTTCCAACTCAACTAAACCATCATCTAACAGAATCTTTGAACCAACATGAACATCGTTAATTAAGTTTGGATAAGTAATTGCAAAACGCTCTTTTGTACCTTTTACAGCCTCATCCATTGAAATGTTGATCGTTTGGCCTTTAACAATATCAACTTTACCATCAGCCATTGTTCCAGTACGAATCTCTGGTCCTTTAGTATCAAGAAGAATCGCGACCGTTTTACCTAATTTTTTTGAAGCTTCGCGAATATTTTTAATTCGGTTACCATGCTCTTCAAAGTCACCGTGTGAAAAGTTTAGACGCGCAACGTTCATACCTGCGGCAATCAATTCTGTTGTTTTGTCCAATGCTTCTGAAGCTGGTCCTATCGTACATACTATCTTTGTTTTTCTCATTATTTCTTTTCCTCCTTCATAGTTGTAAACACACTATAATATCTATTGTAATTTTAGATAGATAGTTCCCCCATTAGTTTATACAAGCTCATATCTAGATTGTGTGGTTTGCTAAGTACATCAGCAATTTTGTGTTGAGTGAGCTGATTAGCTTCAATCCCAACCATCACACCTTTTTCACCATCCAGTAGCAAG
Organism: Bacilli bacterium; assembly: GCA_012838505.1. Classification (GTDB taxonomy): domain Bacteria; phylum Bacillota; class Bacilli; order Bacillales; family Amphibacillaceae; genus Amphibacillus. The sequence continues at coordinate 7,861 of DUPD01000047.1, forward strand.
TCAATCGCTTGCGCTCCAAGACGGCTCGCCAAAACGCGGTCTGATCCTGTTGGTTGACCGCCACGTTGAATATGCCCTAATACAGTTACTCGAGTTTCGTAATCAGCTGTTTCTTCAATTCGTTTACCAAATTCGATCCCGCTTCCCACACCTTCAGCTAGGATAATAATACTGTGTTTCTTGCCACGTGCTCGTCCTCTTTTCAAACGCTCAATCACATTTTCAAAAGGTTCATCATGCTCAGGTATAATCACACTTTCTGCACCATTTGCCAGCCCTGACCAAAGTGCTAAATCGCCTGCATCTCGGCCCATAACCTCAATCACATATGTACGCTCATGAGAAGTTGCTGTGTCTCTTATTTTATCGGCAGCTTCTACAATTGTGTTTAATGCTGTATCAAAACCGATTGTAAAATCTGTACCAGGAATATCATTATCAATTGTACACGGAATGCAGACACAAGGAAAGCCCTTCTCGGTTAACTTCAGTGCCCCCATAAATGAGCCATCACCACCAAGAACGATTAAACCTTCAATCCCTAATTTCTTTAGTTGTTTGATTGCGAGTTCTTGACCTTCATCTGTTTTAAATTCTTCAGAGCGAGCAGAGAACAGAATCGTTCCACCACGTTGGATAATGTCACCAACAGAACCTAATTCCATCTTCTCGATTTTTCCTTCCATCAAACCTTGAAAGCCGTTAGAAACTCCATATATTTCAACTCCATGATAGATCCCTTTTCTGACAACAGCTCGAATCGCTGCATTCATACCTGGAGCATCTCCACCACTTGTCAAAACAGCTATCTTCTTCATTTAATCACCTCATTCTAAAATCTACACTCTATTAGCTTAACATAAATGTGTAGATATATCCTAATATCATACCCATTAAGATTATACATTAAAGTTAACAAAATCTCACCCCAAAATGTAGAATTTTAGGGGTGAAATTAAAATAATTTTACTAACAATATTTATTGTTCTACCGAGTTACGTCTATTCTGTGACTTAATTTTGAATTTCCCCAATTTTTTTGTACTTTTGCCAACGTCGTTCGATTAGTTGTTCGAGCGGAAGGCTCTGTAAATATTTAATCGATTTTTTTATATGAACGTCTAAGTACGCGGCTTGCATTTGAAAATCTCGATGAGCGCCACCTTTTGGCTCAGGAATAATATCATCAATAATGTCAAGTTGCTTTAAATCTTTGGCATTCAATTTTAACGATTGAGCTGCCTCTTTTGCTTTCGTTGCATCTTTCCATAAAATACTGGCTGCTCCCTCTGGAGAAATAACCGAATAAATTGAGTTTTCGAGCATATAAATTTGATCTGTCAAACCAATGCCCAACGCACCACCACTTCCACCTTCACCAATCACAATTGATAAGCTAGGTACTCGAAGTTGTGCCATTTCTTTTAAGTTACGAGCAATCGCCTCACCTTGGCCTCTTTCTTCTGCACCTTTACCTGGATGAGCACCTTTAGTATCAATAAATGAAATAATCGGTCGATTAAATTTTTCGGCTAACTTCATTTGACGAAGTGCTTTACGATAGCCTTCTGGATGAGCACTGGCAAAATTACGATAAATATTTTCTTTCGTATTCTTCCCACGCTGTTGAGCAATCACTGTTACTGGCTGACCTTTATAGCTAGCAATTCCAGTTATAATTGCTGGATCATCTCGAAATAATCGATCACCGTGAAGTTCAATAAAGTCAGTGAACAAATGGTCGATATAATCCAATGCCGTTGGTCGCTCTGGATGTCTGGCGATTTGAACACGATCCCAAGCAGATAGATGTTGATAAATATTTTCTTCTAAATTGACAAGTCTTGTTTCTAGCCGATGAATATCTTCAGCTAAATCAAGTTCACTATCTTCTGCCATCTGTTTCAATTCAGTAATTTTATCTTTTAATTCAAAGATTGGTTTTTCAAAATCTAAGAATTGTTTCATGAATGATCACCCCCGACGGTATGGAGGTCTAATACGGTTGTTAACAATTGTTTTAGTTCAGAACGTTTGACAATTCGATCAATTTGACCTTGTTCCAATTGAAATTCAGCAGTTTGAAAATCATCCGGTAATTTCTCGCGAATCGTCTGTTCAATAATTCTTCGACCCGCAAACCCAATCAATGCATTAGGCTCTGCAAAATGATAATCACCAATCGAAGCAAAGCTTGCCGTCACTCCACCGGTCGTTGGATTTGTCATCACAACAATCAAACAACCACCCGCTTGATCAAAACGGTCAACAGCCATTGCTGTTTTGGCCATCTGCATTAGACTGATCATACCTTCTTGCATTCGTGCCCCACCTGATGCTGTAAAAATGATAACCGGTAACTGACTGTCCTTTGCTCTTTCCAAAGCACGGGCAATTTTTTCACCGACAACACCGCCCATACTAGCCATCCGGAAAAATGGGTCCATCACGACTAGCACAACATCATTTTTATTTATTTTCCCTCTTCCAGTAACAATCGCATCATTTAAACCCGTTTTTTCTTGATCTTGAATTAATTTTTGCTCATACTCTGGAAAATTTAATGGGTTCGTTGTTTTGAGCTCAGCATCCCACTCTTGAAAACTTCCCTCATCGATTAAACTTGCGATTCTTTCTCTCGCCGTCATCTTATGGTGTGTTCCACAGGATGGGCAAACGTGAAGGTTGTTTTTCCATTCTTTTTCATAAAAAATTTTTGAACATTGTTGGCACTTCTCAACTAGTCCTTCAGGGATATCTTGTTTTGCTTTTTCAGTTGGAAGAGCTGCATATTTTCGTTTATTCTTAAAAATACGTTTTAATGGCATCCTGAGTCCCTCCTAAATAAGAGATTTAAAGCTTAAATTAAACGTATCTAGTTAATTATTTATTGGTGCGACCCCTGATTTTTGTGCAGCGTTAGCTACAGCTTGACTGACTGCTTCCGCCACGCGCGGATCAAATGGGTCTGGGATAATATATGTTTCGGATAAGTCCTCTTCGTCGATTAATTCTGCAATCGCATGAACGGCTGCAATTTTCATCGGTTCATTAATCTCTGATGCCATCACAGTTAATGCTCCCTTAAAAATACCAGGGAATGCTAACACGTTATTGACCTGGTTTGGATAATCTGATCGACCAGTTCCGACAACTCTTGCTCCAGCTGCAAGCGCATCTTCTGGCATAATTTCTGGATTTGGGTTAGCCATCGCAAAGATAATTGGATCACGATTCATCGAACGAACCATGTCTTGATCAACTAAGTTGGCCAAAGAGACACCGATAAATACATCAGCGTTTTTCATCACTGCTTTTAAATCTCCAGTCTCTTTCTGATCATTTGTTTCTTTAGCGATCGTCTGTTTAATTGGGTTCATCCCCTGCTCGCGTCCTCTATAAATCGCACCTTGTGAATCACAAATAACAATTTGCTTGACTCCAAACTGATTGAGTAATCGAACGATCGCGATTCCAGCTGCGCCTGCACCATTGACAACTACTTTAATTTCAGACATCTGCTTATCAACGAGTTTAAGTGCGTTAACTAAGCCAGCCACTGTCACAATCGCCGTTCCATGTTGATCATCGTGAAAAACAGGAATATCTAATAATTGTTTTAACTTTTCTTCAACGTAAAAACAATCAGGCGCTGCAATATCTTCAAGATTAATGCCACCAAAGTTCGGAGCGAGCATTTGGACTGTGTCAATCAATTGATCTGGATCTGTTGTGTCGAGACAAATTGGAAATGCATCAACGTCAGCAAAGTTCTTAAATAAAACTGCTTTCCCCTCCATAACAGGGAGGGCGGCTTGTGCCCCAATGTTTCCTAGTCCTAGTACAGCCGTACCATTTGAGACGACGCCAACCATTTGACTTTTCATTGTGTACAAATAGGCTTTTTCTTTGTCTTGACTAATTTCTAAGCAAGGTTCTGCAACACCTGGTGAATAGGCTAAGCTGAGTTCCTCTGCATTTGTGACTTTGACTTTTGATTGAACTGAGATTTTACCTTTGTTATCTCGATGCATCTTTAATGCATTCTCTTTTAAACTTGACAATCTTAACCGCACCCTTCATTTGTTTGAATTGCAATTCTTTTCTCTTATTCGAAGTAGCTTCTCTATTATACCAAATTAGTACCTGGTGTAAATAACAACAGCTTATTATTAGAAAAAACAGTTTATTTCAGCTGACTAACCGTGATTTCTAATCTAGTTGGAAATCATGATTTTTGTACAAATATATTGTTCGTATGTTAACATGCATAGGTTGCTATGAAATTAACCATCTCTATTTCAATACAACATTTGCATTACCGAGTTGTTTTTTAAGTGTATTGAGCACTCGGTAATTGTTGGTGATTGCGTAACTTTCGGCTAGTTGGAATGTTTTGTTTTGATCTTTTTGATGAATAATAATTGGTATTCTACCAGGGTATTGATTTGCTAATTCTTCCAACAAGCTTATTGTTGTCTGAAGTTCCGAACCATCTCCCACTTGAATAAATAACCGTTGTGATGGCTGGGACATTGAGTCAATTGCCGACAAATCTAATGGCTCGATCTGTTCTACAATTAACTGTTCCTTGCCATTTCGTAATTCCTTCTTTCCTTTAACTAAACAAAACATTTGTTCATTTAAGGTCAATTTCACCTCTCGATATAAATCAGGAAAAATAACCCCATCAACTTCTAACTTTTCATCACTAAACTCAATGAAAGCCATCGAGTCACCACGTTTCGTTCTAATTTGCTTAATTTTTTGAATCACAGTTGCGAATGAAATATTTTTCACTTGCCGATTTTGGTAAAAGTAAGCCCAATCCATAATACCATTTGCTCTCAATTTACGACGATTCACTTCGAGTGGATGGTCAGAAACATATAGACCGAGCAATTCTTTTTCAAAACTCAATTTTTCTAATAAATCAAATGGCTCAACTTCTTGATAACGATCATCTAAGTTGATTAAATGACCAAAAAAAGATTCCTGATCATCCATCCCACCAAATAATTCACCTTGTTCAATCGCTTGGTCAACAGATGCAAGCAATGAAGCTCTTTCAACACCAAATTCATCAAATGCACCTGCTAATATCAATGTTTCGATCGATCCTCGGTTAACGATTTTAAGATTAATGCGCATACAAAAATCAAATAAACTTTTAAAGTTAGCCTTTTTCCTAACTTGAATAATTTCATTAACAATTGGGTAACTCAATCGTTTAATCGATGATAACCCCATTCTTATCTGACCATTTTCTGGTTGATAATAATAATGGCTTTTATTGATCGTCGGGGCAAGTAACGTTAGATTATTTTGTTGCGCTTCTTTAATATAGTTAGCTGTTTTCGTCTGTTCACCAATAACCGTATTTAATAACTCGACAATAAAGTAAACGGGATAATTCGCTTTAAAATAAGCTAAATAATATGCAATCATACTATAGGCAACCGCATGACTCCGATTAAATCCGTAGTTCGCAAATCGAACAATCCATGAAAATAATTCGTCAGCAATCTTTTGTGAATAGCCTTTGTTTAAACAACCATCAATAAATTGCTGCTTTAAATCTTCCAGCTCGCTGCGATCTTTCTTGCTAACTGCTCTTCGTAAAATATCAGCTTTACCTAGACTTAATCCAGCAAAACGATGAGCTAACTGAATAATTTGCTCTTGATAAATTAAAACGCCATAAGTTGAATTAAGGATTGGCTTTAGGTCAGGATGCATATAGCTAACTGTTTCTCGATTGTTTTTTCGGTTAATATACGTATCGATAAAATCCATCGGTCCCGGACGATAAAGGGCGTTAACAGCGACTACATCCTCAAAGTGCGTAGGTTTTAAGCGCGTTAACACATTTTTCATCCCTTGTGATTCAAATTGAAAAATCCCGTTTGTTTTACCTGTTTGAAAAATCGTATACGTTGCAGAATCATCTAATGGAATCTGTTCTAAATCGAGATCATTTCCTTCATAACGGGCAATCATCTTCATAATCCGTTCAATTGTCGTTAAATTACGCAACCCAAGAAAATCCATTTTCAATAATCCAATTCGTTCTACATCATCCATTGCGAATTGAGTCAATTTATTGCCCGAACCGTCCGTAATTAAGGGCACAAATTCAACCAGCGGATGATCATGGATAATAACACCAGCTGGATGAGTCGACATATTCCTAGGTAAATCTTCAATCACGCTAGCCACTTTGAAAAAATCCTTCAAGTAAGGATTGTGATTAATATAATCTAATAATGATTGCGATTGTTTAATTGTTTTTCCAACTGATTGTGCACCTTGTCCCGGGATCTCATTTAAGATAAACGTTAAATCCTCATTTGCTAAATCAAAAGCTTTAGCCAATTCACGAATCGTTGAGCGTGTTTTGAATGAACCAAAAGTACCGATCTGAGCGACAGAATCATAACCATACTTTCCCTTTACATATTCAATGACTTCATTTCTCCGATAATCTGAAAAATCGATGTCAATATCCGGCATCGAGATCCGTTCTGGATTTAAAAAACGTTCAAATAATAAATTGTATTGAATCGGATCGATATTTGTAATCTCTAATAAATAGGCAACTAACGAACCCGCTGCAGAACCACGTCCTGGACCAACTAAAATACCTTCAGTTTTAGCAAAACGAACAAAATCCCATACAATTAAAAAATAATCACTAAAGTCCATGCTTTCAATGACTGAGAGTTCATAATCTAATCGCGCTTGAGCTGCTTCTTGTTTGTCCGTAGAATATTTTTCAATTAACATTTGCTCGCATCGTTCACGTAAATAAACATGAGCTGTTTTATCTTCTGGCACTGGATACTTTGGTAAGTGTTGTTGGTCAAAATCAAAACTAACTTGACATTGATCAGCAATTTCTTGCGTCTTTTCAATAAGCTTTAACTGATCTTGAAAATATGCATTCGCTTCAGTTTGAGTAAAAAAATGTTGATATCGTTGAGTATCTTGAATAACGAGTTTTACTTTTTGATCCATTGCCCGTAAGTATCGATAGGCTTGTTGATCTGTTTTTTCCACATATCGTACGTCACCTAATGCAACAAGGTCGACACCTAGTTGGCTTGCTGCCCCAATCAAGTCAAGTTCAAACCGGTTAATGCCAATCAACGGTTGTTCCGGCCAAATTTGTAAAAATGCTCGTATCATTTCTGGATCATTTTCATTGAAAAAATCTCTTAATTGAGTTGTTTCAATCGGTAAGATCAAAATACATTCTTTTAACTGTTTAGTAAACTCAGTCAGTTGAATTTGCTTTTCTTCTGCTGTTTGGATCATTGAGCTAATTTTTAATAATGACTGATAACCTTGATTATTTTTAGCTAGAACAAGTACGTTGTTAATTTTTCCGTTTACTTCAACAGTCGTTTCCATCCCAATGATTGGTTGAATCTCTTCTTGTTTACATGAACGATAAAATTCAATCGCACCATGAAGAACATTGTGGTCGGTTAAAGCAATCGCTGCCATCCCATCTTGTTTAGCTTTTTTAACAAGTTGATTGATTTTAACGGTACTACGCATAAATGTATAACCACTTCTCACTTGCAAATGAACAAACGACATTTAAACGACCTCACTTTCAAAAGAATGAATTGCTTCTATTATAGCTGAAAAATTTGTGATTTGAAAAATAAAACATAGACGAGCATCTTTTAACATAGATTAAAACAAACGAAATCAATTGATTCGATAGAGTGAGTCTCTCAATGTATTTAATAAAGGAGAAAAATGATGGAGGAACGTTTTTTTGCGACAATGATTCAGTGTTTTTTCTTGCCCTTGGCGTGATTATTGGTGGTGCATTTATCGGAAGTATCGGCGCCTTTGCTAGTGGCGAGCCACCATTAACATCAATCGCTAGAATTGCAAAAAGTCTTCGTATTTGGGCGATCGTAGCCGCTATAGGAGGAACCTTTGATGTCATCTCAAATTTTGAACGTGGCATTATGCAAGGCTCAACAATTGATATTGTTAAACAAATTCTAATCATAGTAACAGCCATGGGTGGTGTCCAAGTAGCACTCTTAGTCATTGAATGGTTCACCCAAGAGGAACTAAACTAATGCATCTCTTCCCTTATTATAAAAACAAAAACTGGCAACGCTTTTTTGTCGGCCTTTTTATCGGAGCAATCATCAGTTACTTCGTTTTTATTTACATGTATGGTCAATTGTTGGAAAAACGGATTGAAGAAAATTTACAATTAAGAATTGAAAACCAGGAACTACAACTGAATTATCGAATATTAGAAGAAAATATGTCGGATTTAAATCAAAAATATCAAGAAAAATTACACATTCATTCAGTCGATATCCTAATTACAAATGCAGATGTATTTAAATTAGATCGTTTTAGCCTACACGAACTCACTGAATTAATCAAAAATGAAGTAAATGATATTATCGGAAAAGAAGTGACAACATTAACAGAACACTATCCATTATTAATCCGAACCATTGAAAACAAAACCTATAAAATCGATGACTTTACCTATCGCGCAAAAATTAAGCATCTCTTTATTAATGAGCAGAGTCAAATACACATTGAGCTTGATTTTTAACAATAGCAAGTGAAAGACTCGGACACAATTGAATAATCCGAGTCTTACATCATCCTACTTGCAGGCTGCTTTTAATGCTTCTATTAGCCGATCTGCCTCTGCCCAACTATAAACGGTAGCACCTGAAGCAAACGGATGGCCACCACCATTGAACTGTTCAGCAACATGGTTAATTTTTGTCTTTTTCGACCGAATTCGAACCCGAATCTGATCATCTTCTTCAACAAACATCGCCCAACAATCGATCCCTTTTATTCCCCCATAAACTTGAACGAGTGCACTCGATTGATCTGCAGTTACTTGATATTTTTCTAAAATATCTTTAGTTAACTTAATTCCGACGACACCTAGATTATCAATTGACAATTGATCGAGTAACCAGCCTTTTAATTTGGCTAATCCAGGCTTAATTTCATATAAATTTTCATAAATCTCCGAGCGATTAAATGGATACTTCACTAGCTCTGAAGCAATTTCAAATGTTCTTGGTGTTGTGCTCTGGAATAAAAATCGTCCCGTATCACCAATGATCCCTGCATAAAGTAATCGTGCTACATCTGTCGTCATTTTTAAGTTTTGTTGGTCACTCGATGTGATCAAATTATAAATCATTTCAGAAGTTGAACTTGCCTCCGTATCAACCCAGTTTAAATCACCATATTGATCAACGATTGGATGGTGATCAATTTTAATTCGTTCTTTTGCTAAAGTATAACGCTGATCGTCAATTCGAGGATGATTTGCCGTATCACAAATAATGACTAATGCATCTTGATACATTTGGTCAGTGATCTCATCCATCGTCACTAAATAAGTTAATGTCTCATCATTTTCACCAACACAGTAGACTTCCTTGTTGGGGAAGTTTTCTTTAATCCATGTTGCTAATCCAACTTGTGAACCGACAGCGTCTAGATCTGGACGGACATGACGGTGAATAATAATTCGATTATATTCCATGATTTTTTCTCGGATTTGAGCTAATATTTCTTTTTGCATAAAAAGACCTTCCCTTCTCTTAGTAGCGTTCGATTAATTGACCAATCAAGACAGCTTTACCAACGATGTCTTTCTCGTGATAAAGTTCAATATCTATTTTGACAGATTTTCGCCCAATTTCTAAAATTTTCGGGACAATTTCAACAATACTTTCAATCTGCACTGGTCGAATAAAATAGACCGAGATATTTTCAGCAACTAAATCGCCCTTTTTCATTTGTGTAATTAATCGACTAGATACTTCAGTTACAAATGAAACAAATACACCGTTAGATAAGGTGCCGAGTGAGTTCGTCATTTGTGGTGTAATTTTTGTTTTATATGTTATTGATGAACCATCTTGTTGCATCGATAGACCACTTGTGGCAATATCATCAATTGTTTCACCGACTTGCGGTTGCCGTTGAACGTGTTGAAGTGCTTTTAAGACGTCTTGTCTTGAGATCAAACCAATCAATTGATGGTTTTGTCCGACTACTGGAACTAATTCAATCGCTTCCCAAATCATCATGTGGGCTGCGTAAGCAAGTGATGTTTGTTTAAACACAGTTTTAGGAGTTTTTGTCATGACTTTATCTATCAAAGTGTCTGAGCTTTTACCGATGACATCTTTTGATGTGACAATGCCAACAACACGCTTTTGATCATCAACTACCGGATAGCGGGTATGTGTCGTTGCTTGATTCAATTCGTACCACTTTGCCAACATATCTGTCCGCTTTAAGTAATGTGTTTTGTTTAATGGTGTAAAAATATCTCCGACAAGAACAATTTCCTTTTTGATTAACTGATCATAGATTGCACGGTTAATCATTGTTGCAACTGTAAATGTATCATAACTTGTTGAAATAATCGGTAATTTCAAAGCGTCAGCTAGCCGTTTAATCTCTTCATCTGTGTCAAATCCACCTGTAATTAAAACAGCAGCACCTTCTTCTAACGCAAGCTGATGTGCTTCAGTTCGGTTACCGATAATTAATAAAGAATCTTTTTCTAAATAACGTAACATCGCGTCTTGTTTCATCGCACCAATGACGAATTTATGTAACGTTTTATGCAGACCATCACGCCCACCTAAAACTTGACCATCAACGATGCCAATAATTTCAGCAAAGGTTAAGTGTTCAAAGTTCTCTTTACTCTTTTGTTCGATCCTAATCGTTCCAACACGCTCAATCGTGCTAACTAAACCTTGATTTTCCGCTTCTTTTATCGCTCGATATGCTGTCCCTTCACTAACATTTAAGTCTTTAGCCGTTTGTCTAACTGAGATTTTTGTACCCACTTTTAATGAATCAATATGTTTTAAGATTTGCTCATGTTTTGTAGCCACGTCTATCACCTATCTTTCCGAATCTGTACCATTATTTTTTTAGTTAGTGTTATTATACAGTTTTTTATAATAAGTATCAATTCAAGCTGATTAATCTCATATTGTATGAACTTAATTCATTAAAATCTTTTTTTGACTATGTATGAGTAAAATGTTTGTGGGGGAAATATTTAACCCTGTCATTTGGTGAAGGGTCGTAAGACCGTTCGCCAAATGACAGGGCCACCAAACGGAAGTGCGGTAGGTTATAAGCAGAATACATGAAAA
>DUPD01000003.1 GCA_012838505.1 Bacilli bacterium
AGGCGGGCATGATAGCCTCTTATGGCAAGCCAGCGATATTTTAATTGAGCTGGCTCCCTGGCTTAAAATCCATGCCCGTAGAGGCTCCATGTCAAGCCTTCACGAGTAAATTATAATATATTTCGATGCACAATAAAAATTAACTTATTTGTGTCCAAGATATTGACTTAGATCCAATTAGTAGAAGTATCTAAAGGATTGACAAATGAAGAAACTGCAGAGAACGTATATATGAGTAAAAGAAATCTAGAAAGGAAACTAACAAAAATTTACGGAAAATTACATGTATCATCTAGGGGGGAAGCTCTTGTTAAGGCATTTGAATTAGGTCTAATTCCAGATGTCACTATTTAAATACTAATAGCCTTGTAGAAACTCAATTAGAAAGATAAACTATAAAACCAGTTGTTTAAACCCCTAAAGTACGATAAACTAAAAATGTGAATTTTTGTCTGAATAATATGTTAATTCTGAATTATGAAAGCTTGATTTTTGCTCAAGTAATAAAGGAAAAGGAGTTAAACCATGTCATTAAAAATTGAACAAGTGACTAAGCGTTTTGGTAATTTTACTGCAGTTGACGACCTGACATTGGAGATACCAGAAAAACAAATCTTTGGTTTTCTTGGATCAAATGGTGCTGGGAAGACGACCACGTTTCGAATGATTCTTGGTTTGATTGACGCGACTGAGGGTAAAATTACTTGGCAAGGTGAACCGATTAATTACGAAAGAACGGATCAGATCGGGTATTTACCTGAAGAGCGTGGCTTGTATCCAAAATTATCGGTTCGGGATCAAATTGTCTATTTAGCTAGATTAAGAGGAATGAACAAAAAAGATGCGGTCGTAGAATTAGAGAAATGGTTGGAGAAATTTGAAGTCCCACAAAATATTGATAAAAAAATCGAGGAACTTTCAAAAGGGAACCAACAAAAAATTCAATTTATTTCTGCGGTGATTCATCAGCCGAAACTATTAATCTTAGATGAGCCCTTTAGTGGCCTTGACCCGGTTAATGTTGAAATGATGAAGGCGGCTGTAGTTGATTTGAAGGAGAGTGGCACGACGATTATCTTTTCATCTCACCAAATGAATACAGTTGAAGAAATTTGTGAGTATTTATGTATTATCCAAGAAGGTAAGCCTGTCATTCACGGAAGTTTGAAAGATGTTAAACGATCATTTGGGAAGAAAAATGTCTTTATTCATGCTGATTTTGATTTAACCTTTTTAAAAGATTTGTCAGGGGTTGTGAATTATAAGGCAACGTCAGAAGGTTGCAAAATCCAAATTGAAAGTGAAGAAATCTCTCAATCTATTTTAGAAGCTGTACAAAAAGTTGGCTTTGTTCGTCGCTTTGCATTAGAAGAACCTTCTTTAAATGATATTTTCATTGCGAAAGTAGGGAAATCTTATGAATAAATTTTGGATTGTTTTATCACATAGTTTTATGACGCGATTTAAATCAAAATCATTTATTATTACAACAGCAATCTTTTTACTATTTATTGTCGGAATTGGAAATGTTGATCGAATCATCGGATTATTTGATAGTGATGACGTCGATCAAGTGGCTGTTATTGATGAAACAGGTGAGTTGTATCATAGTCTTGTTGAACAAAATGAGCTTCTTGAAGTGAATTATGAATTAGTTGATTACGATGGGACGCTTGAAGATGCTGAGGAGGAAGTTTTGTCGGGGGTATTCAATGGTGTGTTACATATTGAATCTGATCCAGACCTATATTTTTCAGCTGTTTATTATACTGATCAGTTAATCAATCAGTCAATCCAATATCAATTAATGGGTAATCTACAACAAATTAAAGATGCTCGCGCGATGATTGATCAAGGAATTGACCAAGCCGTTCTAGAAGCCATCTATCAGCCAATTTCTTTTGAGACAATTGCTCTTGAGTTGAGTGATGGAACGACAGCAAGAACCGAAGAGGAAATTGGTGTTGCGCGTGGCTTAGTCTATATGATGATCATTATTTTGTACATGGCTGTTTTGATGTACGGAAATATGATTGCGATGGATATTGCCAATGAAAAATCATCTCGAGTAATGGAGATATTAATTTCGAGTTCATCTCCAATTAGCCAAATGTTTGCGAAAATTATCGGGATATCTTTGCTAGGCTTAACACAAATTGGTCTGTTTTTAGTAGTTGGCTATTTTATGATTCAAAGTCGAGCGGAAGATATGGTAGGGGAATTTTTTGAGTTCTTTGGTTTTTCAGATGTTCCTGTATCGACTTATATCTATGCGATCATCTTCTTTTTACTAGGTTATTTCCTGTACGCGACACTGTCAGCCATGCTTGGCTCACTCGTGACTCGGATGGAAGATGTGAGTCAGATTCTAATGCCAATGACACTACTAATCTTTATCGCCTATTTTATCGCGATATTTGGAATTAACATGCCTGAGTCAAGTCTCGTAACAATCACATCCTTTATTCCTTTTTTTGCTCCATTTGTTATGTTTTTGCGGGTTGGCTTGTTAGAAGTCCCGACTTGGGAAATCGCCCTAAGTATCGGATTGTCAATTGGTACCATCATTCTTTTAGCGCTAATTGGGGCTAGAGTTTATCGTGGTGGTGTTCTAATGTACGGAAGAAGTGCGTCACTTAAAGATTTCAAGCGTGCATTACAGCTATCGAAAAAAGATAAGTAAATGATTAAACCCAACTTTTGATTGGGTTTTTTCTTTCTTTAAAAATCGAACGTGCTTTCGTATTAATAGTTTGGTAAAATTAAATCATACCTTTAGTTTTTTATTTGTAGAATCAGACAAGATGCTATTCTTCGACCTTAGCGGTTGGAAAGCAGTCTAAGATCACGATTAGATACTAATCATTCGAAAATAAGGGGGGGTCACCTTGCAGGAAAAAATTAAATTTATTCATAGTGCGGATCTGCACTTAGATAGTCCGTTTAAGGGGATGAGCACGTTGCCGGATCCCCTTTATCAACAATTAAAATCGAGCACATTCACAGCTTTAAATAATCTCGTCCAGCTGGCGATCGATGAAGCGGTTGATTTTGTTTTAATTGTGGGGGATCTTTTTGACCAGTCGCTCAGGAGCGTTTATGCAGAGATGCAGTTTTTGCTTGCTTGTGAAAAATTAGCAGAAGCAAAAATCCCAATATATTTGAGTTATGGCAACCACGATTACTTAAAGGAGCGAACACGGACGCTGAATTATCCGGACAATCTCCATGTTTTTGAGTCAGACGAAGTCGAGTGTAAAGTTTTTGTGAAAAATGGTCGACCGTTAGTTGGGATTCATGGCTTTAGTTATTTAGAACAAGCCGTGCTGGGAAATAAGGCGATAGAGTATGAGCCGGTTGATGGTGTGCCTTATCAGATTGGGATGTTGCATGGAAGTACAGGGCAGGCGGATGAACATGATCATTATGCGCCGTTTCAGTTGAGTGATTTACGTGGGAAAAATATTGATTATTGGGCGCTTGGGCATATTCATAAGCGTGAGGTTTTAGGGACAAATCCTACGATCGTTTATCCTGGGAATACACAGGGACGCTCGAGTAAGGAATTTGGTGAAAAGGGTTGTTACTTAGTTGAGCTTGATCAAGCGGATACGAAGCTGACTTTTAAGCCGTTGCACCAGATTCGGTTTGAACAAGTTATGATCGATCTGAAAAATTGCAATGATCTTGATCAACTATATGAGCAAGTAACTGATGCGCTAACTAGGTTCACTCAGCAAAAAGTGATTGTTTATTTAACGTTGATTAATGCAACACCACAGATGGCGCAGAATTATCATCAAGGTGAGCTAAATGAAATTATCGAGCTTTATAATGAGCAGCAAGAAGATCAGCGGAAGTGGACTTGGATTCAGTCTGTCAAACTTGAGCAGGAGCGTAATTCGGATGAATCATTATTAAGACTGCGCGATCCATTTATTCAGCAATTACTCGAACAATTTGAACAGATTGACTGGGAAGAGGCGGCCAATGATTTGTGGCGCCACCGTCATGCGAAGCGATTTTTACCAGATCTGACTGAAGTGGAGAAAGCTGAAATTATTGAGGAAGCAAAAGAACTGGCATTATATCAATTGATCGGACTGAATAACGATGAAAATTAAACAATTACATATTTATGGATTTGGAAAATGGCAAGATCAAAAATGGGATCTGAGTGAACAACAACTGTCAGTGATTGCTGGTGATAATGAAGCTGGTAAATCAACGATCCGGGCGTTTATTCTGTTCATCTTATTTGGCTTGTCACCGCAACAGAGGCAACGTTATTTGCCGAAGCGTGGGGGACAGCTTGGTGGTCAGTTAGTTGTTCAAGGATCTGATGGGAAAGATTATACGATTGAGCGGATTGATAATCGATCGAATGCTGAAGCGATTTGCCTCGATCAGAATGGGCAAAAGCAAGCAGCCGATTGGCTCAACCAAGAACTCAATGGTGTTGATCGTGCGCTCTACAATCAGATTTTTAATTTTGATGTGTTTGGCTTACAACTCGAGGGTGGATTTTCAAAAGAGCAGTTAGGTGAAGTTTTATTAAGCGTTGGCATGACGGGGTCTGACCGGATTTATCAAACTGAGAAACAATTGAATAAAGCTTTAGATAGACAATTTAAAAAGCAAGGTTCAAAACCAGCGCTCAATCAACTGATTAATCAATTAGTTGACCAAGAACGGGAACTAAAAAGTCTCGAGGATTCTGTCGTTGCGTATCAAAGACATCTTGAAAAGAGTGAAACCTATCAAGCTGAGATTGAGCAAAAGCGGGCAAGGATCCAAGGACTTTATCGAGAGCTCGACGTATATGTTGAACAACAACGCGTCTATCCCGCAATTGAAAACTTCCAACTCGTTAAACAAAAACTGACGGAGTTTCCAGAGAAAATGGATTTTCCAGAGCAAGGAGAAGCTCGATTTCGGAGACTTAAAGAAACGATTCAGCCACTTCAAGCAGATTATGAGGTTGCTAAACGGCAAGAGAATGATTTGGAAGCAGATCGATTACAGCTTGAAGCACGACTCTTATCTGATCAAAAAATTAGACAAATATCAGCCAAGCTCGATCATGTGAGTCAGTATCATGATCAGTTAACTGAAAAAAAACATTTGGAACGTCAAATGGAAGAAAAAGAGCAGATGATTAAGGCTCAACTTAATGAATTAAAATTAAATATAACTGAATCAGAGCTCAAACAGTTGCCCATTAACTATACGACAGAAGAAACGTGGAAGAAATTAGCTGATCAATATTATCACACAACAAAGCAGATCACAAATGATCAGCAATCGCTTGATACATTGATTACACGAGGTGTCATACTGGAAAATGAAGTAGCTGAGTTAGAAGCCAAAACGTTATCGACTCGCGAAAAAAACGTCATTGAAAACGAGCTTGAACAGATTAACCAACGCTTTAATCTTAGACAACAAAAAGATCATCCATTTATGAAACAGCAGTTGAGTCACCGAGTTTTTAGTTTTCTATCGGTATTTCTACTGGTTGCTAGCTTAATGATCATCTTAGTGAATCAAAACAATTTGTTAAATGGTCTTTTAGCAGGTTTTATTGTGCTCGTCGGGGTTACTTTTATTTGGCAACAACTGAAGTTTCGTAAAAATTGGCTTGCCTTTTTAAATGAACAGTCAACCGAACAGACAATCGAATCAACTGAGCGACGTGATGAGTTGGTTAAAAAGCTTGCTTTACACGATAATAATCGAGATCAATTAATTTTAGCACGTGAAAAACTCAAACAAATTGATGATCAACAAATGAATATAACAGAAGAATTAAGAAAATTAACAAGTGACCTTAAACAAACTGAGCAGGCGATCGAACATGAACGTAACCAATTTTCTTTTCTAACAAACTTATCGGTCGGATTTTGGCCAGATTTGGCCACTCGATTACGAGAAATGATCGATTTAATGGATCAACGTGATCAATTAAAGGCTAATCACAGTGAACAAGTTAGATTGCTCGATCAGTTTGAGACGGAAACAAGCACTCAATTTAATGATCTTTTTGATCGAGAAGAGAGCTCTTTTCAAGAGCAGTTAATCCATTTAAATGAAATAGCGGTGGAGCAAAGTAATCTCAGGGAGCAACAGGAAAAATTAACGGAACGCCTAAAAGAGCAGAGTGAGATCCGTAAGACGATCGAAGCTAAAATGATTCCATATCAAGACAATTTAAGTGAACTTTTAAAGCTGGCGAATGTTGATTCAGAAGAAGACTTCCTCACCCAAGCTCATCTTTATCGAGAGTGGGATGAGTTAAAAGAACAACAAGTGGAAATGGAGCGCCAAATTCGGTTGCACTTACCAGAAACGGTTACAAGTAAAATCTTCGCAGGAGAGTTTTTGTCGAAAAATGAACTTGAGACGCAGATTGAATTCATCCGGGAGCAATTGGAAGAGTTAGAAGAGTGGGTAAATGAATTGGTGCAAAAAGAAGCGGATCAGCAGGCGATTTTGAAGAGCCTAGCTCATTCGAAAGTGGCGGTTGATTTGAAACACGCTTTTTATTTGACGAAGGATAAATTGGTAGCGGGTGCGCGGGAGTGGCTCGTTCGTCAGGTTGCATTAAAGCAGATCGAGAATACGAAGGCGGTGTTTCAAACGTCTTACTTGCCGGTTGTGTTGGAGAAGGCGTCTGAGTTTTTGGGGCAGTTGACGTCAGGGCGTTACCTGAAACTTGATTTCGATCAGGGGAATCATGAGTTGTTTTTATTGGCGGCAGATCAGCAAACGTATCGGTTGGACGAGTTGTCTCAGGGGACAGTTGATCAATTGTTTGTTTCGATTCGGCTTGCGATTAGTAGTTGGTTGGCTGAGCATATTCGTTTGCCGTTTTTAATTGATGATGGTTTTGTTCATTTTGATCGGGAGCGGAAACGTGAGATGGGGCAAATTTTGGCGCAGCTGAGTGATGTGCATCAAATGATTTATTTTACGAAGGATGCTGATGGGTTTGAGCAGGATAGCGATTGCTTGATTGTTTTGTGATAACATGTAGATGGGGAACTGGGGGGGATAATTGATGGAGAAGCCACGAAAGACTGAAGATTGGTTAGTTTATGAAGAGACAATTGAGCAATTTATTCAGATGATTGCTAAAAATATGACGTTATACGGGATTGCCCCCTCTGTTGGTCGGTTATATGGCATGCTCTATTTTAGTGATGAGCCGATGACTTTAGATGGTCTGAGAGATGCATTGAAAATGAGTAAAACAAGTATGTCGACTGGGGTACGAGCGTTAGCAGAGATGAATATGGTTGAGCCTGCTTATCGCAAGGGGGTTAGGAAGGATCTTTATCAATCTGAGGAGGATTGGTATAAATCGTTTACCTCGTTGTTTGGTGATCGGTGGCGCCATCATACGGAAAAAAATATTGAAGAGGCGGATCAGACGATGATTGAGCTTGGGCGTTTGTCAGCTGCAACGGATGATCAGGATTTAATCGTAAAAATTAAGTCCGACATTGAAAGGTTGCGGTATGCGCGTAATTATTATCATTGGTTGATTCGATTTATTGAAGTTGTTGAATCTGGGGCAATCTTTGAATTTGTCCCGAAAGAAATTGATCAATAAATGCTTTTTAAAAAAATCAGAGTCACACCGGTTGGGCATGCTCTGATTTTTTTATTTTGCATTTTCGTAGCGGCTGTCGAGATAGTCAACGATATGAATTAAGTAGCCTTCTAATGTTTGTGGTTGTTTGACGGCAGAACCCCACTCTGGTAAACCGTGGTGGCATAAAATACAATGGCTAATCTGATGGATTGCGTCAATATCTAATGAAAGATCAAACTTCTCAAGCAACTTGCTGAAAAGTAAGAAGCCATATGGGATATGTCCGACCATGACGCCAAGTGGGTCCATACTAATCCCCGCTTGCTTGCGTTCGTTTAGGCTTTCGGTATTTGCTGTTGGGAAAAGCACGTCAAATGCTTTAAGTGACAATCCTGCATGATCGTACTCAAGAATTTTCCCAAGGTCGTGGAATAAAATCGACGTGATCAAGAGATTATAGTCTGGTTTATCTTCATTAAAAGCCATCGCACCTTTTGTCATCGTGTAAAGATGATCGATTGTTTGATTCCAAGTTGAGGAATAGTTGATTGGCTCGTTATTTTTATAAGCAAGGTAGAGATCTTTTTTGTAACTTTTCTCGACGAGTTGAATCAGTGTAATCACTGCTTCAATATGGCCTTTATCTTCATTCATGATATAGCGAGCAATCCGCATTAAGCCGACTGTATGTTTTAAAAGTCCTCCTAAGTAGTTGTGATGGTGACCTTTTGCTGCAGGAGCGATCCTAAAATCATCCCAAAATAATGCTAATGTTTCTTTAGCTAATGTTGCGTAAGGTTCGTCTAATTGATCAAGATAGCTGTATAATTCAACCGTTAAATTCGGAAAATCCTCATCTGTATATGGAAGTAATGAAAATGGGTTAATTGTTTCTTCTACTGGATTGAGTTTATTAACTGTCAGTGACTTTTGATTATTATATTCATCAACGACTGCTTCAACGTCAAATACAGCATGTTGTTCTAAAAGTGGTGTGACGCGGTTTACAATGCCTTGATTGTCCCACATCTTGGCAGAGATCATTCCTGCATTATTGCTGAAAGATAGTCTGAGAAAATTTTTATTCGTTCGAGTTAAGCGAACTTCATAATCATTTAATAATAATCGCTGACTGATCTGATTCCCAGCGGTTTGGTCGTCAATCTGAAAGGTACTTTGACCGTCAGGTAACTCTGGTGGAGGGAAGCGTTGAATAATTTGCTCAGCTTCGTCCTCACTTACTTGAATCTCAATCGGGATTTGACCAAAAAAATAACTCGAATCAATTCTCATCTCACTCGCCCCTTAAAAAATATTCACTCTCTTTAGTTTAACGTACTTACAGTTAAAATCCTATTGATTTTCTCAATAAATAAAAAAGCATACTGGTATGTACCAATATGCTTTAGCTTAAATCGATTATTCTAAATCCAAATCGTCTACTTCTGGAAGATCCTCAAAAGTGAATAAATCTTTAAACTCATCAATATTCACTTTAATATTTGATCCCTCTAATAACTCACGCATTTTCGCTGTTGCGACAGTTTCCTCAACTTGTGGTAAAGCAATTTCTGTTCTTAATCTTGCTTTCATATCATCAAATGAATCAACTTCGCGCTCAGAATCACGAGTGGCAGTGACTTTAATAATGTGCCATCCATGTGTTGATTGAACAGGTTCGCTGATCTCGTCGACGTCTAATTCGTAAGCAGCATTCTCAAATTCTGCAACCATATCACCAGCACTAAAGAAACCAAGTTGTCCACCTTCAGCTGCTGAGCCAGGATCCTCCGAATGTTCTTCAGCCAATTCACCAAAATCAGCACCATCTTGCAATTGCTTGTATAAATCGTTGGCTAATTCTTCATCGGAAACTAGAATATGACTCGCTTCAATTTCTGTTAATAGGCGGTCATAACGCAATTGAATTTCTTCATCGCTAACTTCGATATCTTCTGTGAATGCCTCTTGCTCAAGTAAATGTAATTTTAGCATTTTACGATAGTCATCTTCAGAAGCGAATCCACTTTGCTGAAGAACCATTTCAAATGACTCACCATACTGTTCTCTCATTAACTCGACTTGGTCATCAACATGATTATCGTCTACTTCATATTTATCTTCAAGGATTGAAGCATAAACCATGCTATGTAGTACTGTTTCACCACTAGTTGCTTTTAATTCCTCGTAAAATTCTTCTTTTGTAATATTACCTTGATCCATCTCAACAACGACTTCTGAATCACCAGATGAACAAGCTGATAGTCCGATAATCGCAGCTGAAATTGTTGCTACAATAGCTAATTTCTTCATTTTCTAACACTCCCACTTTAGCAAGACAATTAAGTCTATATTTTTTTCTCAAATGTAAATATAACATAGTTTTAACAAAAATAAATCATTATCCGAGAAATTACTTTCTTTTTACTAAGAAATAATTGAAATGCCCATGCCAATTTTCTGATTAGGCATAACATAGTAGTGACAATACGAGGGAGGTATGATTATGAGTCATCAAGGATCTTATGGCGGTTTTGCTTTTATCGTTGTGCTATTTATTCTGCTCGTGATCGTTGGGGCAGCCTGGATTTAAAATTTCGAAAAGATAACCAATTGAAAAGCTGATCAAATTAGAGAGCTCTAATTTGATCAGCTTTTTTCAATGTCGATTGTTAAATGTTTTAATTTATTAAATGATGCTTCAATTAAACGATGAAATTCGATCATTTCGTTAATCCGATTTTCAATTAAATGACCTTGATCACGATGATTTGCTTTTTCCTGAATTGCGTGAATCGTTTGCTTCTGGATATTAATATGGTTCGTCCATTTACCTAAATAGGCTTGCATGAAGCGTTGATAGAGGTTCTTATCAGTTGTGTAGAGGTTTTTTCGAACACCTTTTTTCCAAACTTGCTTAACTAGATTTAAATCAATTAACGTGCGAATTCCAGTGTTAACTGATGTTTTACTTTTTCCAATGACTTGGCTCATTTCGTCCAATGTCATCGGCTGATGATTTAAATAGAGGATCGTAAAGAGTCGTGCATCTGTTGGGGAAATATCAAACATTTCAATTGTTTTTGAAAATTCATGAATCAATTGATTTGTGATTGTATCAACTAAAGTCATCTGTCAGTCACTCCTTTCCGATAAGAGACCGATGCCTAGAAATAGCATACACAATAACTTTGTTAAATCAAAATATGATATCTAGGTGTAATTGAGAGCATTTGAGAGCAATCTTAAGAAAAAACGATAAAAAGTTTGTTCAGTTTAAACTGTACGTATAATTTGTACGAAATTAACCGAATTCGTTGTTTGAATGTTTAGTTGGATTAAGGTTATAGTAGCAAGGTAGCATTTTTGGAAGTCGTATTTGGTATTTATCGGCGATAAATATAATCCGGTGATAGATAGAGAGTATGTCGGATTTTAATAAAAGGGGTGAACAGTCTTGTCGGTTATTGAAGTTAAAAACTTATCTAAAATATTTGGTAAAAATGTTAAGCAGTCTATCGAGTTGTTAGATGAGGGGAAGAAGAAGGAAGAAGTTTTAAAAGCTACAGGTGCCACGGTTGGGGTTAATCGGGCCACATTTAATGTGAAGCAAGGTGAGATTTTTGTCATTATGGGTTTGTCAGGTAGTGGCAAGTCAACTTTGATTCGCTTAATTAACCGTTTGATCGAACCAACAGAAGGTAGTGTCACAATTGATGGCGAAGATTTGGCGACAATGAATAAAGAGAACTTGCGCCGTGTTCGTCGGGAAAAATTAAGTATGGTTTTTCAAAAGTTCGGTTTGTTTCCGTTTCGGACGATTTTAGAAAATACCGTTTACGGTTTGGAAGTACAGGGCATTCCGAAACAAGAACGACTAAAAAAGGCGAAAGAAGCGCTTAACTTAGTTGGTTTAGGTGATTATATTGACCAATATCCAGATCAATTATCTGGTGGGATGCAACAGCGTGTTGGTTTAGCCCGTGCGTTGGCAAATGATCCAGAGGTTTTATTAATGGATGAAGCATTTTCTGCACTAGATCCGTTAATTAAAAAGGACATGCAAGATGAGTTAATTGATTTGCAACAAAAAATGAAAAAGACGATTATTTTTATTACCCATGATTTAGATGAAGCGCTAAGACTTGGTGATCGAATAGCCCTAATGCGTGACGGATCGATCGTTCAAATTGGTACACCAGAAGAAATACTTGTCAATCCAGCCAATGATTATGTTGAGCGTTTTGTTCAAGATGTTGATCGTTCGAAAGTATTAGTTGCTGAAAATATTATGCGACGTCCTGAAACAATTAATATTGACAAGCATGGTCCGCGTGTGGCACTTGAACGGATGCGTGAAGAAGGGTTATCAGGGATTTATATTGTGGATAGTAGTCGAAATTTAAAAGGTTATCTGACTGCTGATGCCGCTTCAGCTGCGATCAAACAGGACATTCGAGATTTGAATCAGGTATTGAATCCTAATGTACCGACTGTTGGTCTTGATAAGCCAATGCAGGAAATTTTTGATTTGATTCATGATTCACAAATTCCAATTGCTGTAGTAGAACAAAAGAAGTTAAAAGGAATCATTATTAGAGGTTCTGTTTTAGCTGCGTTAGCGAGAGAAAGTGGGGTGCAGATCAATGTTTGATCAAATACCACAATTCCCAATTTCGGATTGGATTGATCGAGCTGTCAATTGGATTACGAGTACATTTTCATTTATTTTTAATCCAATTCGAAATGAATTTGGCGATTTTATGTCTTGGGTAGCTGACTTACTTGAACAGATCCCAGCAATTGTTATTATACTGATCGTAGTAGTTGGAGCATTTTTTGTAACGGGTCGGAAGTTTGGTTTAGCAACATTTTCCCTAATTGGTCTCTTGTTTGTTTACAACCAAGGCTTATGGAGTGAGTTAATCGATACGTTCACACTTGTGCTGATTGCAAGTTTGTTATCGATCATTATCGGGATTCCGGTTGGGATTCTAATGTCGAAGAGTCGTATTGTCGAGACAATTATGTTGCCGATCTTGGATTTAATGCAGACAATGCCTGCTTTCGTTTATTTAATTCCAGCCGTTGCGTTCTTCAGTATCGGAATGGTACCAGGTGTATTCGCTTCATTAATTTTTGCGACACCACCGACTGTTCGATTTACGAACTTGGCCATTCGTCAAGTGTCGACTGAAATGATCGAAGCGGCAGAAGCATTCGGAAGTACTGGTTTCCAGCGCTTATTTAAAGTCGAACTACCGATGGCAAAAACAACAATTATGGCGGGGATTAACCAGACAGTGATGCTCTCGCTATCGATGGTTGTAATTGCCTCAATGATCGGGGCGCCAGGTTTAGGTCGACCAGTTTTATCAGCATTGCAACGTGCTCAAGCAGGTCCAGGTTTTGTTGCAGGATTGTCAATTGTTATTTTAGCAATCATCATGGATCGTTTTACACAAAATATATATAAAAAGTAGTTTTTATTATAGTAGGACTCTCATTGAGGGAGACTAAATATAAAAATAAGGGAGACGATTTAATGTTTAATTTTTCATGGAAAAAAACAAGTTTAATTTTTGTCCTAGTCTTATCACTGTTCTTAGCTGCCTGTGGTAATGGTGGAGATAACGGAGCTACAGACGAAACAACAGATGATCAGGAAGTTAATGGCGATTTAGGCGAGACAGATTTAGAATTGGTTTACGTTGAGTGGGATACAGAAGTTGCCTCAACACACATTATTGCACATGTATTAGAAGAGCAAGGCTACAATGTAGAAACAACACCAATTGACAATGCAATTATGTGGGAAGCAGTTGCAAGTGGTGATGCAGACGGTATGGTTGCTGCATGGTTACCGGCAACACATGGTGATCTCTATGATCGTTACCATGAAGAGATGGATCATTTAGGTGTTAATTTAGAAGGTGCAAAAATTGGTTTAGTTCTTCCTGAGTACATGGAAGATGTTAATTCGATTGCTGATTTAAATGATTTTACTGATGAGTTCGGTGGTTCAATTACGGCGATCGAGCCAGGTGCAGGTGTTGTACAAGCTGCTGAACAATCATTAGAGGATTATGAGCTGGAAGGTTGGTCTGTTGACACTTCTTCGAGTGGTGCAATGGCAACAACTTTGAGACAAGCTTATAATAATGAAGAGCCAATTGTAGTGACTGGTTGGTCACCACACTGGAAATTTGCTGAATTTGAGCTTAAATATTTAGAGGATGAATTGAATTCATTTGGTGATGCTGAAACGATTGATACATTTGTTCGGATTGGCCTTGAAGAAGATAGTCCGTTAGCTTACGATATTTTAGATAATTTCTATTGGGATTCTGCTGATATGGAAGAAGTAATGCTAGACATTTCGAGTGGCTCAAGTCCAGAAGATGCAGCAGCAACATGGGTTGAAGCAAATCGCGATAAAGTAGACGAATGGATTCCAGCAGAATAAAACAAACGCATGAAAACCTACTAAGATAATTTTCTTGGTAGGTTTTTTTGTGTGAACTTGTCTGTATTTCACTAAACTTGTGCATAAATCACCAAACTTGAATGCAAATCGTCTAACTTGAATGCATTTCCCCAAACTTGAATGCAAATCGTCTAACTTGAATGTATTTCGTCGGACTTGAATGCAAATCGCCTAACTTGAATGTATTTCGTCGGACTTGAATGCAAATCGTCTAACTTGAATGTATTTCCCCAAACTTGAATGCAAATCGCCTAACTTGAATGTATTTCGTCGGACTTGAATGCAAATCGTCCAACTTGAATGTATTTCTCCTCACTCGTCTATTTCATAAAATCTAAACACAAAAAAAGGGGCTGTCCAAAAAGTCCTTAAAAAAAGAGCGAATTGGGAAATCTATAATTTCTCCAGTTCGCTCTTTTTAATTTTCCTGAAATTAGCTTGGCATGGCCTGCTAATTTCAGGAAGTTGTGGGC
>DUPD01000004.1 GCA_012838505.1 Bacilli bacterium
ATGCTGTCATGTCAATGACATTTTCATCTTTAAATAAGATTTCCCCTTCAGTTTTCGCGCGATTATGCAGGCGCATAATTGAAAAAGCTAACGCACTTTTCCCTGACCCTGATTCACCTACAATAGCCAAGACCTCGTTCTTTTTAACGCTCAATGAGACGTTGTCAACTGCCGCATAATAATCATCGCGAATTCGAAAGGAGGTGTGTAAATTTTTAATTTCTAATAGTTTTTCGCTACTCACTCTAAACCTCTCCTCTCTCACTCTTTATCCTTTGAATTTAATTAAGCAAATTATACAAAAGACCTAATGACTAATTATGAACACTTTAAAATAGGCTGACTGTCATCAATTCAAATAAATCTTCCAAGACAATGGCATTGACAGTTAACCTACAATAAAAAACCTCTATTTTAGATATCACCTTTTAGAGATTAAAGAAATACTTTTGTATAAACTTGTCTAAACGTGTCTACTTATGTAGAAAATTATTTAAAGGACTGCAAAATACATCTAAATATAGACGTGCTTTAATTGCATAGAAAGAATTATATTGGATTGGATTAAAAAATGCAATATTAATCGAATAATAAGATAATATTCGCAAATATGCTAATTTTCTGTTAAGTTTGACATGCGTTGTCTCACAACTGGTTTCAGTCGTTTTTAAAAATAAAGCTATTTTCAGAAATATTTTACATTTGTATATTTAACCAGATCTTATTCAATTTAAATTTGTTAAAGCACACCGTGTATTTTTTACTATTTCTAAAAGATTATTCTATTTTTTGCGTGAAGATCACTAAATTATATAATGTAGCTAAGAAGAAAATGAACCAATACTCAAAGGAGCTCTACAAATGAACAAACAACGTGTTTTTGTTTTAACAGATATTGAGAATGAACCTGATGATGCCATGTCACTCGTTCGATTTCTCGTCTATGCCAATCAATGGGACATAGAAGGACTCGTTGCAACAACGTCGATTCACTTACAAAATCGGACGGCGCGTTTTCGAATTGAGGAAATCGTTGCAGCTTACGGCTCTGTTCGGGATCAACTTGAAAAACACGAACGAGGCTTTCCAACTGCCCAAGATTTAGAAAGTGTCATTAGTGAAGGCCTTCCAGTCTACGGTCTAGAAGGGGTCGGTGAAGGTAAAGACTCACAAGGCTCTGAACTATTAATCAATGCGATCGATCGACGAGATGATCGCCCCCTCTGGGTATTGTGTTGGGGAGGGACGAATGTTCTTGCACAAGCACTTTGGAAAGTTAAACAAACACGTTCAAAAGAAGCCTTAGAAAAATTTACTTCATCTATACGTGTCTTTACAACATCAGATCAAGACGATACTGGGCCATGGATACGAAAAACATTTCCCAAATTATTTTACATGACGAGTCCTGGCTTTCATGATGGTGGTGCCTATCACTATGCAACGTGGAGCGGGATAAGTGGCGATCAATTTCATGGACGTTTTACCGGAGCCAACTTTGAAATTGTTGATCATCCTTGGCTCGATCAACACATACGAAAAAAAGGACCTTTAGGAAAACAGTACCCTAAAAGTAAGTATTTAATGGAAGGTGATAGCCCGACGTTTCTATACTTAATCAACAACGGACTAGGTTCACCAGACCACCCAGAGTGGGGAAGTTGGGGTGGACGATATGAATTTTACACGCCACGAATGCAAAGATACTTCTTAGAACCTGAGACAAGGCCTTTTTATTCAGATGCTGTTGATGAAGTTCTCGGTGTTGATGGTCATTGGCACACGAGCAATCATGCGACAATTTGGCGATTCAGACAAGCATTTCAAAATGATTTCAGCGCCAGAATGGATTGGACAATTAAAGAAGTAGATGAAGCCAATCATCCGCCGATCGCAAAGTTAAACCATCCAAACCATTTAATAGCCATGCAAGGTGAAAAGATCTACCTGAGCGCAAAGGGGTCATTCGATCCAGATGGTGATGATCTTTCATATCAATGGTTTTACTACCCTGAAGCAGGTTCATTCACAGTCAGCCATGCGACAACAGCTGAGTCAATTCCGATCCATAATGCCAATCAAGAAGAAGCGTGGTTTATCGTACCGACTGAAAATGTTTTTAAAAAAGGGACGATCCATATCATATTAGCTGTTACAGACAAAGGGACACCTCCATTAACAAGGTATCAACGTGTCATTATTGATGTAAACTAAGAAAACACAGTCAGCCGATAAAATGTGGCTGACTGTGTTTTTTATTGTGAGTTGCTTTCCTTTATTTCTTGTGATAATCGAAAGTTACCTCGTCTTGATCCTCAAGGTAATCAATTGATAGATCATGGCCGTCAAAAAACCAAAGATCATCATCTTCAACAAGAAAGTGGACACCTTCTTTTTCAATCACGGTTCCTGTCCCAATCGGTTGATCAACCTTTAAAAATGCTAAAGCAAAGTTTTTTTGCACAGGGCTTGTCCCGTATATTTGTGGGAAAAACTTGACGTACTCATCTGCCTGCACACCATAATCTTCTTTAAACCATTTTAAAGCTCGATCAGTTGCTTCTATTTTCATAATAAAAAAATCCTTTCAAGCTTGTATTTAATTGCTAACATATCCTGTCCATAGTATAACATGATTGCTTACTTTTAAAAGAATTTATGCTTGCTGTCTAGTTTTCTAATTCAAGTTATTTTTTGTCCGCTTGCCATACGTGTTCGAATTGATTATAATATGGGTAATTATATTCAATGCGTTGATAAAGTTGAGGATTCATAACCACTGGTTTGACAGAGAGTCTGATCGCTGAAAACAGACACCAAGCTATGATGAAATTGGGACTTTTGAGCATGTATGCTTTTCATACCGTTTTGATCGAACGTTATCAGATCATAAGTGATCTCATTTTCCGAGATAATTAGGGTGGCACCGCGGACCATTCGCCCCTATCCAACAATCGGAACATGAGTTTTTTTGTTTTAGTTTAACAATTAAAATGGAAATAAATATGTATATATCTATACTAACGGTCAATTCTCTCACTAGGTGATTGTAACGGAAGGTGGCGACTCCAGCGGGAACAGCAAACGGTCTTCGATGGGACGAGTAACCGCAGTCCCACGAGTCCGAAGATCCACTTTTGTAGCGATTTTTGCTACAAAAGTTAGCTGAGGCCGTGCCCGCGGAAAGCGTCCACCTGTAGTGAAAATCACCGGTGTCATATTGAAACACTATTAAATAGAAAAAGGATTGGTGAAGGAAATGGAAACAATTTTTTCAGGTATTCAACCGAGCGGTTCACTCACATTAGGAAACTACTTAGGCGCAATGAAACAATTTGTCGAACTACAAGAAGATTATGATTGCTACTTTTGTATTGTCGACGAACATGCTATTACCGTTCCACAAGAACGCCTAAAATTACGCAACAATATTCGCGAACTCGCAGCACTCCACCTTGCAAGTGGAATTGATCACAATAAAGCAACGCTATTTATTCAATCTGAAGTCCCAGCCCACACACAACTCGGCTGGATCATGCAAACCCAAAGCTATATCGGCGAACTTGAGCGAATGACTCAATTTAAAGATAAATCAGCAGGTAAAAATGCTGTATCATCGGCATTACTAACATATCCACCACTAATGGCAGCTGATATTTTGCTCTATAATACGACCTTAGTGCCTGTAGGAAATGACCAAACACAGCACTTAGAACTCACACGCGACTTAGCAGAACGATTTAATAATAAATACAATGATATTTTTACCGTCCCACAAATCAAAGTTTCTGAAGTTGGCGCTCGAATTATGTCTTTACAAGAACCAACGAAAAAAATGAGTAAATCTGACCAAAATCAAAAAGCAACAATTTACATGCTTGATGAACCAAAAAGAATCGAGAAGAAGATCAAAAGTGCTGTTACGGACTCGGATGGAGTCGTCCAGTTTGACAAAGAAAAAAAACCAGGTGTCAGCAATTTAATGACGATTCTCGCTAGTTGCACAAATCTGACCTTAGACCAAATTGAAGAAAAATATCAAGGTGTTGGCTACGGTCAATTCAAACAAGATGTAGCAGATGCCGTTGTTGCAACGTTAAAACCGATTCAAGATCGCTATCATGAGATTATCGATTCACAAGAATTAGATGATATTTTAGATCATGGTGCAGAAAAAGCGAGCCGAATAGCTAACAAAACATTAGCAAAAGCGAAAAAGGCAATGGGATTAGGCCGTGTTAAAAAACGTAAATAGTCAATAACCAAAGAACCCGAAAATCTATTCGGGTTCTTGTTATTTTTTAAAACAATAAGATCAGCTTAATTGGCTGAAGCTCCTGTTCATTTATACAAGGAGAAACTTAAGTTAAAGCATGGAGCAACAGCCATGATTTTAAGCTTATTTAATTCGTTTTACTGTCGTTTCAAGATCAATTTGATTCGCTCTTTTCCACAACTGTTCAAACAGAGGCTGCCCTTTAACAATTTTCCAGCAAAATTGTTCATGCCGATCTGACCAGCCATTAACAATATGATCGTAAAGTCTTTTCCATGCCGATTCAAAATTCAATTTCTGAATCAGCTGATAATGATCAGGCTCCCATTCCGTTAACCAATAACGGAGTTCATTAAGATTCTTACCCACTTGTAATTGATCCAAAACGAGCATCATCAATTGTTTCAACTCACGCTCGCGACGGTTTAAGCCGATCATCATTTCCGGAGCTAAAGAAAACAAATCTTCTCTTTCATTTAACCGATTATTTTTCCATGAAAATTCCATTTGACTCTTTGTTCGGATCATTTGAAAAACTCTCCGCTCATGTCGTGGAATCAAGCGACTTTTTTTAAATGGAATCCGGTAGCCCATCGTGTCAAATGTGAGCACACCTTGACCGTCTGTAACAACGGCAGCATACTCAGGTGGTTTTCCTTTAACAATCGTTCGGTTTTCGATCATTGTTAACAATTTTTCAGGTAAATCATCAAGACCATTTTCAATATAATTATATAAATTTTTTTCAATAAATAAAACGGGAATCCTATCAATTAACTCGATCTTATCCCGTTTCCTCCACTCAAAAAAAGGACAGACGTTATACCCTTTATCCTCACCATCAAACCAATTGACCCATATGTCATTCAAAACGAGCATTGAACAACCCTCACTTATTCTTCTTTACCAAATAGTATCACCATTATCTTCAAATTTATTCATTTTATTCGTTTTAACAGTCGGTAATAACCTGGGATCATTAAGATTAAACCAACGAAAAAAAGTTGGCATTCTGTTTGGCTTAAGACAAATTGCCAATAGCTTGTCCACGATAAACCTGCGGGAATCAGGTTCAAATACAAAATCATCATTGCCCCGCCTACAACGGTTAATCCAAAACCAATTAAAAAGAGCATCTTAATTCCCCCTCAAGCTTGTCCTTACAGTTATATTTTATGTAATACCAAATAAAAAAAGACCTCTCACGTGTAATCGTGAAAGGCCCTTGTTGATATACTAAAATTAGTCCTGATATTTTTTGAAAACTAAGCTTGCATTATGACCACCGAAACCAAGTGAATTCGATAAAGCAACGTCAACTGTTCTTTCTCTTGCTTCGTTCGGAACATAATCTAGATCACAATCTGGATCAGGTGTTTCATAATTGATCGTCGGTGGAACAATTCCTGTTTCAATTGCTTTAATCGAAGCGATCGCTTCAACTCCACCTGCTGCACCTAGTAAATGACCCGTCATAGATTTTGTTGATGACATCATTAAATCATAAGCATGTTTGCCAAAAACAGTTTTGACTGCGATCGTTTCAAATTTATCGTTAAAAGCAGTACTTGTACCATGCGCATTAATGTAATCTATATCATTAGGGGTTAATCCTGCATCATTGATCGCTTGCTTCATCGAGCGTTGTGCACCTTCTCCATCAGGCGCTGGCGCTGTAATATGATAAGCATCAGCAGTTGAACCATAGCCAGCAATTTCTGCGTAGATATGTGCACCTCTAGCCAATGCTGAATCAAGTGATTCTAGCACAAGAATTCCAGCACCTTCTCCCATGACAAAACCATCGCGGTTTTTATCAAATGGACGGCTTGCTGTTTGTGGGTCTTCATTAAAAGATAATGCACGTGCAGTTGAGAATCCAGCGAATGACATATTTGTTAGAGGCGCTTCAGCACCACCCGCTATCATCACTTCTGCATCACCACGCTCGATCACTTTAAATGCATCGCCAATTGAATTGGTTCCTGTCGCACATGCAGTTACCGTACATGAGTTCATTCCTTTTGCACCTAACTGAATTGAAATTTGACCAGCCGCCATATCCGGAATTAGCATCGGAACAAAAAATGGACTCACGCGACGATAGCCTTTTTCAATAAAATTATGAAACTGCTCTTCATACGTTGCCATCCCGCCAATACCAGAGCCGACCCAGACACCAACGTCATTCGCATTTGTTTCATCAATCGTAAGTTTGGCATCTTCAACAGCCATTTTAGCTGCTCCGACAGCATATTGCGTAAATAAATCCATCCGCTTTGACTCTTTCTTATCCATATATAATAGGGGGTCAAAATCTTTTACTTCTCCAGCAACCTTTGCAGGAAAATCATCTGGATTAACTTTTGAGACAATATCAATTCCTGACTTACCTTCAATTAAATGAGACCAAAATTGATCAACTGTTGAACCTAAAGGTGTAACTGCACCCATACCTGTTACAACGACTCGTCTTCGTCCCATAGTGATTCCTCCTTCTGCTACTACTGTATTATTTTTAATCCTTATTTACCCCAACGCAGAGCCATTGAACCCCATGTGAGTCCACCGCCAAAACCAACTAAAACGACCAAATCACCGTTTGTAATTTTTCCATTCCGGACATCTTCTGAAAGTGAAATAGGGATCGATGCTGCCGATGTATTTCCATACTTATTAACAGAATAAGACATCTTCTCTTTACTAATCCCTAATCGTTCACGAGCTGCCTCCATGATCCGAATGTTTGCTTGGTGTGGAATTAAATAATCAACATCTTCTTTAACTAAGCCAGCTTTCTTTACGACAGCCTCAGCTGATTCAGGCATCTGACGGACAGCAAACTTAAATACTTCTCGGCCATTCATGCGAATATTTCCACCATCTTGATGAAGTGAAGTTGCCCCTTTTCCATCTGCACCTAACTCAAACGACAGAATTCCTTTATCTTCAGAAACCTCGCTAACGACCGCTGCACCTGCCCCATCTCCAAAAAGAACGCAAGTGTTTCGATCAGACCAATCCGTTATTTTTGATAACTTTTCGGCACCAATTACAAGAATATTTCTATAGGTACCACCATCAATAAACTGCTTAGCTGTGACCACACCATAGATGAATCCAGAACAAGCCGCTCCGATATCCATTGCTGCTGCATGAGTTGCCCCTAACTTTTCCTGGACTTGACATGCAACCGATGGAAACGATTGATCTGCAGTTACTGTCGCCACAAGAATCATATCAATATCTTCTGCCTCTAATCCCGAATGATCGAGTGCATTTTTTGCGGCATAATAAGCCATATCAGATGTCTCTTCTTCTTTCTTTGCAATATGACGCGTTTCAATTCCCGTTCGCGTCCGAATCCATTCATCTGTAGTATCTACCATTTTTTCTAAATCTTTATTTGTTAAGATCGATTCAGGCAAGTAATGCCCAACCCCAATAATACCTGTCGCCATTTAAATTAACTCCTCGCTTAAGTTCAATTGCCCTCCAATTAGCACTTGGTACTAATATAAGCCATAATGATAAGTTAATCAAGTTTTTTCGTTTTTTTCAAACAAAAAAAATTATAAAATTGATTTCCATTTCTTTTGTCTCGTTTGTTTGATAAAATAGTACAGTGATTAGAAAGATAAGTAATTGAATCGGGATGATATCGTTCGATTCAGCAATAACATGATGGGTCTGTGCTATTCGTTACCTCTATCGTAATTTTTCAACCAGACAGGGCACGATTAGATCGATTTACATAAAAAATAACCCCTTGTCATCATAGACAAGAGGCTTTTCATTAAATAAACGGTATCAAACTAATTGCAGTTAGTGCTGCTAATGGTATAATCAACTGGTTAGGACCCGGTCTCGGGCCGGGGTGTGGTGCTGGTCCGTACGGTGGGTATGGATAACCCGGATAGCCTGGATAGTATGGTGGATAACCGCCATATGGCGGGCGTGGTCCTGGACCTGGTGGATATCCTGGTCCATGTGGTGGACGCGGTCTTGGTGGATATTGCGGTCCCCCTCCATAAGGATTACCCTGTCTACTATCATCATAAATATTATCTGACCGCCCAGGTACAGTTAAATAAACATTTTCATCATCAAGATTTGTAATAACCCCCGCAATTTGCTCCCCTAATGTTGTTTGAAGCAATACGTGTTGATGCATATGTTGCTTACATAAATCATAAATATGATTTTGCATAGAGCTCCCTCCCATTCTCATCAATAGCCTATGCCCAAAAATAAATTGTGTGATTAGTTAATGAAATTATGGAGGAATTATAATGACTTTTTTTGAGCGTTTAATTGAGATTATTCAGTATATGTTTTTAGGTTTTGTCCAAGGATTTACCGAGCCGATCCCGGTTTCATCTAGTGGTCACTTAGTGATGTTACAAGATATTTTCAGCATTAAAGTAGAAGATCTTTCATTTGAAATCTTTTTACACTTTGCATCGCTAATTGCGATTATAATTATTTACTGGGATGATATCGTGCGGCTTGCAACAAATGGATACAAGTATTTATTTAAAAAAGAACAATCAGCTAAAGAAGATTTCAATTTTATTCTCTATTTAATTGTTGCGACGATTCCTGCTGGAGTACTTGGTTTGCTTTTTGAAGATCAAATTGGCCAAATTTTTAGCACAACAAAGATGGTTGGAATTTCTCTAATTATTACTGGGATTGCACTTTGGGTCATTCGTAATCTACGTGGACGTAAAACAGACGGTGAATTAACGTTTAAAGATGCAGTCATTGTCGGACTCGCTCAAGGTGTTGCGCTTATACCCGGGATTAGCCGTTCTGGTGCAACATTAGTTGCTGCCATGCTACTTGGAATGAAACAAAAAACAGCACTCAGATTCTCATTCCTACTCTTTATTCCAGTCAGTTTAGGGACAACGATTTTATCACTTGATAGTTTTCTGTCTCAACAATTTTTGTCACAATGGCCGGTTTATCTAATCGCATTTATTACAACTGGAGTCGCAACATTCTTCTCTTTACGCTGGTTTATGAACATTATGGCACGGGGAAATTTAATTTATTTTTCAATCTACTGCTTTATTATCGGTACACTTGCTTTTCTAATTCTTTAATTACGATATTCAATTATAGGAGTTTTTACTGTGAGACAGCTAGCTGAGATCAATCATTTACCTAAAAAATTATTTAAACATTTGGCAAAGCCCGATTATTATTTGCCAATCCACAAGAATACCTTTTTGTTCCGCCAAGGTGAGCCTGTAAAAGAACTTTATGTGATCGTTTCAGGACATGTTGTTATCGGGAAAACATCATCTGAAGGCCGTGAATTAACGTTAAGGTTCTGTGGTCCAAATGATTTAATTGGGGAATTTATCATCAATGACATGCCAATTAATTATTTAGTTGATGGCAAAATTACCGCCTCAGGTGAAGTGGCTGTTTTTGACCAAAAAAGGTTACTCGACCAATTGCAGAATCAACCAGAAGCAATGATGGAATTTTTAAAGTTTTCCAGCTTACAACACCGTAAAGATCAGATGCGATTTCGCGATCTGCTACTATACGGAAAAAAAGGTGCACTCTATTCGACCCTGATCCGCCTTGCGAACAGCTACGGTCGAAAAACGGATGATGGAATTTTAATTGATTTTCACCTAACAAATCAGGAAATTGCAAATTTTTGTGCGACCTCACGTGAGTCGATCAATCGAATGTTAAGTGAATTGAAAAAACAGCAAGTGATTCGAATCGATCAAGGGAAAATTACGATTATCAAGCTTGACATTATTAAGAAAGCAATCAATTGCGAAAACTGCCCTGTCACACTATGTACAATTAATTGAAACTAAAAACTCGGTTGCGTAAATATTTACGCAACCGAGTTTTTAATTAATCAGGTATACCTAGAGCAATTTTTGCATAACGGGACATTTTATCTTTCGTCCATGGTGGCGACCAAACAATGTCAACGCGAGTATCTTTAACTTCCGGTAGATCTAACAAGGCCCCTTTAACATCTGCTTCAATGTGTCCTGCTAGCGGACAACCCATTGCTGTTAACGTCATCGTCACAATCGCTGTTCCTTCGTCATCTAATTCAACGTCATAAATAAGACCTAAATTAACAATATCAATACCGAGCTCAGGATCAATCACGTTCTCCAAAGCGCCGATTAAATTTTCTTTCAATGCTTCATCCATTCAACTCACTCCCTTTTTCTATGCATGACATCTTGTAACCCATTATAAACAATATGGTATAAAAAATAAAGTGATCATCACCGCGCTTATTTGATTGATCGGTTCATTTGTGAAATCCAGTCAACTAAAGCAAGCCTTGCTTGTCGACTCACCTTGTGGCCGGTATTTTTTTCACTCACAAATGTAATTGTTTCAGCATCAGCTCGTTCTTGTTTCAGTTGTTCATAAAAGTCTGTTGCATGTTGGAATGGCACAACTTGATCCTTTTCCCCATGCCAAATAAAGAGCGGGCGGTTTTGCAACTGATCGAGATTTAAAGACAAATCATAGTGTTTAAGTCCATCTAATAACTTGGCAATTTCTTCGTCAGTGAGTGGAAGCTCGACACCACTCGCTTCTGTTTGCTGGATGACTGACTTTGCAAATCGTTGGAATAAGGCCGTTCCCATCATAATGCCTGCTTGGGAAATCCATGGATAGTTCGTTAATGCTGCTGCGGTTGTAATTCCACCCATACTTGTCCCCGCTAACGTGAACGAGCCATTTTTTATCAAACGGCCTTGATTAAGTTTTTCAAAGATAATCGCTAATTCTGCGATACTTTTTTGAATAATGTCGAAAAAGTGTAGCTCAACGCTTTCTATATCTGATTGCTCACGTTCACCATGTAGATGAGCATCAGGTAAAACAACTCGAAAACCTCGTTCAGCTAGTAGGTAACCAATTGAGAGGTTATCTTCTTTTGCACCAGTTATTCCGTGTAAATACGTCATTGTAGGTAATGGTTTGCCTGTGAATTCAGTTTTTTCACAAATGAGTAGAGGGACACCTTCCCAAATCTCACGATTGATCTGAATCAATATCATCATCCTATCTATTGTTTTTATCTTTAGCTCTAGTTTAAGGATAACTGAATTACCTTTAAATTGCAAAATGATCGACTTACTATTAATCTAGCAAGCTTTACTTTACATGATTGGGAAACTTCTTTAATATAGATTATTAGAGATAGGGGGATGTAGATGAAAATGAAACGACACTTAATCGCGTTAGACTTAGATGGAACGTTACTGACAGATGCCAAAACAATTACGGAACGATCGAAGCACGTCATTAAAAAAGCCCGAGAAGCTGGTCATATTGTTGTGATTGCGACTGGTAGACCACATCGAGCAAGTTTAACTTATTATGAAGAGCTTGACCTTGATACACCGATGATCAATTTTAATGGTGCTTATTTGCATCATCCGACCGATAAAAAATGGGAAGCATTACATAGTCCCCTTCCGCTCCGGACAGCGCTCGCTGTAATCGAGACATGCGATCAACTCGGTGTCCACAATATCATGGCTGAAGTACTTGGCGATGTTTATATTGATCGTTATGATGAAGAGTTTATGGAGATTTTCCATATTAACCGAATCGATCATCCGATTCGAATTGGTAATCTAAAAAATCAATTGGATTACGATCCAACATCATTAATTATTCACCCACATGAGAATCAAGTTGATCTTTTGCGTGAAGGTCTAAACCGTGACTACGCATCGGTCATTGAACATCGGCATTGGGGTGCACCTTGGAACATGATTGAAATCGTGCGAAAAGGAATGAATAAAGGTGTTGCTGTTGATCGAGTCGCTAAATATTATCAGATTGAACCAGGAAACGTCATCGCTTTTGGTGATGAAGATAACGATCTAGAGATGATCGACTACGCTGGTGTTGGTGTGGCAATGGAAAACGCCGCTAGCTATTTGAAAAAAATCGCCAACTATGTAACAGCTACGAATGAAGCAGATGGTATCGCTATTTTCCTAGAAGATTATCTCGATTTAAATTAGTCGATCCATTTCGCTCAGTTCAATTACTTTTATTGAGACGATTGATTTGCTAAACTTAATTGTGATAACTGTTTTAGGAGGAATAATCATGGCTGTAATTACTGAAGCTACACCAAATCCAAATGCAATGAAGTTCGTTTCTGATCAGCAAATTTTCCCTGGCGATGATAGTGTGAATGTTAAACATGGTGAAATGAGTGACTATCCAGTCTTAAACGAATTGATTAAACTCAATGAAGTTGAGAATGTATTTGGCTATCAATTCTTCATTACAATCAATAAACAAGAAAATGTACCATGGGAAACAGTCATTCCGAAAGTCGAAGCCGTGATGGCTAAACATGGTTATTGATGCAATCATACTAAGTTTAAATTTTTTATCTCTATCGATTATCAGTTGTTAGTAAATGAATGACCATAATCACTCAATTAAAAAAAGCTCTACTTACGATCAAAGTAAGTAGAGCTGTTCTTTTTTCAAAACTGTTATATTGCAAATATAGCAATAATCAATTCGTATCTTTTCTAAAGAAGCCAAAGATTCCAGCAGTTTCAACCACGTTAGTAAATGCATTGGGATCGACCTCATTAATCACACGCTCTAAATCATAGAGCTCATACCTCGTAATGACAATCACAAGCATTGACTTGTCCTCTTTCGTATAAGCACCTCTAGCAGGTAAGATCGTCATCCCTCGATGAACCGTCTGGTGAATCGCTTTTTGCAACTCATCGGTTTTCTTCGTCACAATCATAGCGGTAACTTTTTCATGTCGCGTATGTACTGCATCGATCACTCGTGTACTAACATATAGAGCCAACAGTGTATAAAGTGCATTTTCAGGTTCATTCAAAATCCCTGCAAACAAAATAATCACACCATTAATCAGCATTAAATAAACACCGATCGGTTTATCTTTTACCCGTGAAATCACCATTGCCAAAATATCTGAACCACCTGTTGAAGCACCCCACTTTAACGTGATCCCAACACCAAATACGGCATTGAGCATGATATCATTTGAAATCGACAAGACTGGGAGCAACTCTAAAAATACCGTTGTAGCTGCGACTGATAAAATACTGTAGATCGTAAAATGACGCCCAACCTTAAACCAACCTAAGAGGATAACTGGGATGTTCAAAGCGACAAGCCAAATACCCGTCGTAATAAAAGTAATCCCCAAATGAGTTGCGAAAAATGAAGCAAGTAGTTGCGCCATTCCAGTAAAGCCACTCGCATATACATCTGCACTAATATAGAAAAAATTTAATGCAATGGCATTAATAAATGCACCAACAATAACAATCGTAATTCGCTTAGCCTCCAAAAGAAACATTAGCCTGATCCCCCTACTCTATTAGCCGATTAATATCGTTTTCCTCTTTCTATCATAAGCTAAATCATCCGAAAGATTCCATCATTTATAATTATTTATTGAAAAGATCAAAAAGCCTTTGACGAATCCAATTGGTAACTATAAACTAGAAGTAATTGAGATGCAATTCTTTTATCAAAAAAAACAATAATTGGAGGGGATTTTTTTGAACGTACAAATTATTGCCGACTCAGCTAGCGATTTAAACTCTGAAGATTATGAAAAATATAATATCGAATGTGTCAGATTAGCTGTCATAATGGATGGAAAACATTATTCTGATGGGGATGGTATTAAAGCGAAAACAGTCTACGATGAAATGCGTAACGGAAAGGTATTTAAAACCTCACAAGCTACGCCAGAACAGTTTAAAGAAGCTTTTACTAAGTATGCAGAAAAGAATCAACCAACGCTATACATCGCCTTTTCATCTGAGCTATCTGGAACATATCAATCTGCAACGATTGCCGCACAGGAAGTTCAAGAGCAATATCCAAATTGGCAGTTAAAAATGATTGATACAAAATGTGCTTCATTAGGTGGTGGGCTTGTTGTCCTCAAAGCCGCTCAGTTGGCACAAGAAAATAAATCATTAGAAGAAATTACAGCGACTGCACAGTACTATGCCGATCATATGGTACACATTTTTACCGTCGATGAACTCGAATACTTACAACGCGGTGGGCGTGTATCAAAGTCAGCAGCATTCATTGGCACTTTATTAAAAATAAAACCAATCCTTCATGTCGACCAAGGAAAATTAGTTCCACTTGAAAAAGTCCGTGGCTCTAAAAAAGTCTTCAATCGAATCCTTGATATGATGGAAGAACGAGGTACTGATTTCAAAAATCAAACAATTGGCATCAGCCATGGCGATGACCTCGAACGTGCCAACCAATTAGCAGAGATGATTAAAGAACGATTTGAAGTCAAAGATGTGGAGATTCGAATGGTCGGTGCAACAATCGGTGCCCACTCAGGTCCAGGAACAATTGCCCTATTCTTCTCAAATTCTAAAATTCAATAATAGTTTAAAAGGTGAGTCGATTTTGTCGGCTCACCTTTTTTATTTCGAATAACAAACCACTCTATTACAAAAATAAAGTAGACACCAACATGATTTGAGAGAGGTCTCTGAAGATTAATCCTGTTCGTTGGAGATCACAACGATTTTGAAGTGGATCTCTGACGATTAGCTTCTATTCGTTGGAGATCACAATGATATTGAAGAGGATCTCTGACGATTAGCTACTATTCGTTACCCCGATGATGATAATTCGCTGAAACAGGGCATGATTAACCTTTTTGCAATACCTTGGTTAAAATAATCGAAGAATTAATCGACTATACCTAGCACAATTTTAACCTACCAGATCAATACTTAATAATAGGGTTGTTAACAAAAAAACTTTTACTCAACGGATTGAGT
Source organism: Bacilli bacterium (assembly GCA_012838505.1). Lineage (GTDB taxonomy): Bacteria > Bacillota > Bacilli > Bacillales > Amphibacillaceae > Amphibacillus. The sequence continues at coordinate 15,130 of DUPD01000004.1, forward strand.
AAAAGTTTTCAGATTTAGTCTTAGTTAATGACACGACGAACATGTCCACTAAATTTATTAGCCCAATAACCACTACCCATATCAGCAATCGCAACTCCTGTTGATGATTGTGAACCAATAAATTTATTATTTCCTAGATAAATTCCTACATGACCATCTGTTTTATAAGTATTGAAGAACACGATATCCCCAGGTTGCATTTCGCTTGTTGATACTTTTGTCCCTGTCGATGATAGTCCTGATGTACTTGCTGAAACAGTGACTCCAGCTTGACGGAACGCCCAAGATACATAGCCAGAACAGTCAAACAATCCATTCTCTACATCAGATGCGTTACGTCCTCCAGCATATTTATAGCGTGTGTTACCGTTCAAGTAACGATTACCTGCACTGATTACCGTATTAATATCACCACTTGCAGTAGTTGCAATCGATGTAGCACCTTCAGTTTGATTACTATATTGAACAATATTGCTCTGCGTTGACGCAAGTCGAGCTTGTTCAATCATTTGTTGTAATTCACGATCTTCAATTTCAAGTTCTTGAATTAATTGTTCACTTGTTTCTTTTTTCTCTTCTAATTCAACTTGCTTTGCTTCATTTATTTCTTTTTGTTCAAGTGTTAATTCTTGGATATGTTCTAACTCTAATTTAGCATTTTCTAATTCAACTAATTTCTCTTCAACAATCTGTCTCTGAGATGCAACTTCATCTTGATCCTCTTGTAAACGTTGAATCAAGTTTTGATCAGATTGGGCAATTTTAGTCACAACTGACACACGATCAATTAAATCAGAAAAACTTTGTGCACCAAATAGTACATCGATGTAACTTAATGTTCCACCATTTTTTTGTAGTGCTGATGCACGATCTTTTAAAATATCGTGGCGACGTTGAATATCAATTTCTAATTTTTCAATTTCTTCTTCTAATACAGCAATTTCTTCTTCCGACTCACGAATACTTGCTACCGTCTTCTCAATTTCTAATTCATTAGATTCAATAATTTCATTAATAATTTCTATTTCATCTTCAAGTTCGACTAGTTCTGCTTGTAAAGCTTCCAATTCTTCTCGTTTTTCTTTTAATTCCGATTGAATTTCTGTTCGTTCACTTCTTAATTCTGACTCTCGACTTGCCTCAACTGTAATTCCCATTGAAGGTAATAAGAAAAAAATACCCAAGGACAAGATCAAACTAACAAAGACTTTTTTAAAGCTCACGCAGCTCCACTCGCTTTCCGATGTAATATTTATCCAACTTTATACTAATCTATTAGTAATTTTCTAGAAATATACTAGCTTTTTCACCAGCACAATCAGTATAGCATTGATTAATTTCAATCAGATGATAGAATTGTTACAAGAATATTTCATTTTTGAAAATAAACCTTCTTTTTCATTACAAGGCAAAAAAAGAGCCCATAGAATGGACTCATACTTTGTGACTATTTTGTGACATTTTCGTGGATCACGTCTAACACCGTCGATAACGTCTCATGATCAATTTGGCCTGGTGCAGAAGCTTGACCAACTGTGCCGAAAGTCATCGACGAACCAAAAATTTCACCTGCCAAGCGAGTCATTACACCAAAACCACCCATTGACATCGTTACTAATGGAATTTTAATAATATCTTTCAATTTATTTGTCACACTTAGTAATGATAAAACATCCGTGCTATTATTAGGCATAACTGCTAGTTTTGCAATTGATGCGCCAATCAATTCCGCTTCTTTTAATCGATTAATCATTTCTTCCTGGGCTGGAGTTTTCCCAAAATCATGATTCGAAATAATTGTTGCAATCCCCTGCTGCTTTGCTTTTGCAATCAACGGATTACGGATCACGACTGGTAACTTCAATTCGATATCAACCAAATCAATCAAACCTGACATCATCGCCTTCTCATTAAATAACAGGTATTCTTGATCGGTAATCTCTCTCTCTCCACCTTCATTTATCGTTCGGAATGTGAATATTAATGGACGATCACCAATTTGCTCGCGAATCACTTCCAATACTGGCACAATTTCATGCCCTTGATAAAAATCAACCCGCCATTCAACCAAATCAGCTTGTTTATCATTAATTAATTGTGATTGTTGTTTAATTTCAGCTATATTTTTTCCGGTAATAGGGAGACAAATCTTTGGTCTTCCTTCGCCTATCGTTATATTTCGAATCTTTAACATAATCGTCACCCTATCTATTTTTAATTCTTAATTATTATAGCACGTTTTCAAAATAGCTAAAACCCCAACAAAAAAACCACCCAACTCGGGTGGTTTCTAGCGCCTAATCAAGCGCCCATTTATTGATCGTTAATTTTGCTTGGCCTTCGAAAGCAACCAGATCATGATTTTGCTCTGGATACATTCGTGTCGTCAACACATAATCACCATCATTAACAAATATCTCTAGCGAAGAACGATCAGAAAAAATATGCAACTGGGTCAAGCCGTCAAGTTCAACTGTACGCTGATCTCGACCAAAACCAGACGCTCCTAACTCTAAATGTAAACGTTTATTATCATGATCATAACGAAGCACTGTATCCTGTCTCAAATGAACTACAAGCTCACTTTCAACACGCTCAACCTCAACAATCAGTTCATAAACTTCACCAAATAACTGCTCATTCTGATAGCGATCAGTCAATTCAAAAGTATCTTCAAAATGTTGTCCGCGAAGTTTTTTATACTCAGGCAGAGGTCTTTGCTTTAAGCGTCCCTGTTCAATCGATAGTTCTCGTGGCAATGTCATGGCATGTTGCCAGCCCTGCTCAACAGTTGGATTCGTAATCGACCCATCTTCATCAGGCAAACCCATCCAACCCCATAAAATACGCCTCCCCTGCTCATCCAAGAATGTTTGTGGCGCATAAAAGTCAAATCCACGATCTAGCTCAACAAATTTTTCCTGACTAGAAAACTGCATCAGAGACGGATCAAGCTTACCTAACATATAGCCCGCTTGATAAACATTTTGATAGAGGTATCCTTCCGGCTCAACACCCTGTGGTGAAAAAATTAACACATCTTCACCATCAAGCGAAAAATAATCAGGACATTCCCACATATAGCCCAACTCTTGATCAGGACCTGCAAATACACCTTGATAACGCCAATCAACCAAATTATCCGACTGATAGACGATCACTTGCCCCTGACTCTCTAGATCCCTAGCACCTAGCAACATATAATACATTTCACCATGCTTAAATACCTTCGGATCACGAATATGCTGACTAAATTCTTTAGGATAATCATTGGCATGAATCACACAACCAACTTTCTCAATCGTAAAACCACCATCACGACTCACCGCATGAACCGTATTCTGCTCACGTCCAGACGTGATGTAATCATGATCACCAAGATGCTTGACATTGCCAGTGTAAAAATAATGTATTTGCCCATCCTCAACAAAAGCCGTACCAGAATAAACACCATGCAAATCATACGGCTGATCAGGATAAAGCACAATCCCATGATCCTCAAACGTCACCAAATCCGTCGACGTTTTATGACCCCAATACTTCAAACCACCCTCAGCATCAAACGGTGAATACTGATAATACAAATGATAGATCCCATTATATTGCATCACACCATTCGGATCATTCAACCACCCAATCGGCGGCATCACATGATAACTTAGACGCCACCGATCCTGGTTTACCATTTTTTCTAAAGAACCTGAATTCCTTTTTTGATAAAAATTGTTTAACTCTTTATAGAGAGGATTCATTAGTTTCCCCTTTCTTTAGTCGTCTCAATTAATTTCATCCCGGATCGTTTTTGATTGCACACGCACAAGAATAAACGCAACACTAAACGAAACAGCGATCACTAAAATATATTGGATAAATACCCAAATGCTACTCGTATAAAGTAATAAGCCAGGTACAAAGGTAATTCCCATACCAGTTGCCGCTAGGCCTAGTATAGACGTCAGTAGACCACCAGCTGCACCGCCGACCATACCTGAAATGAAGATGCGAATATGGCGTAAATTAACACCGAATAGTAATGGTTCAGTAATTCCAAATAAAGTTGAAGCCGTCGAAGATAAGGCGTTACTTCGTTTCAATTTATCCCGCATTAACATCGCTGTTGCAATCGCGGCTCCAAATTGACCAGCCATACTTGCTGTTCCTAATGTATTTAACACGTTCACACCTGTATCATTGAGCAAACTTATTTCAATAATACTAAGCGAGTGATGCAGACCCGTTATTACAAGTAATTGCTGGAATGCAGCATAAATGATATAACCAATTCCTAATGGTGCCTCAACTAAATAGACAATTGAATTAATGACACCTGTCTCTAACATTTGCAAAAACGGTCCCAAAATAAGCAACATCACTGTAATCGTAACAGTCAAACTAACAAATGGCGTCACGACTAAATCGAGCATTTGCGGGACAACTTTTCTTAACCATTTTTCTAACTTAGAAATTAACCAACCTGCAACAATCGCTGGAATAATCGATCCTTGATAGCCAACAATCGACACACCAAGCAGTGTTAACGGCTCGGCATCACCACCAGCAACTGCCCACGCATTGGGTAGCTGTGGTGCAACCATCATTAAACCAACGACAATCCCGATAATCGCATTACCACCAAACTTCCGCGTCGCACTATATGCAATTAAAACAGGTAGAAAAGCAAAGGCCGTGTCTGTTAACATTTCAAAAACTGCTAACCACGTGTCAGACATATCCATACCAAGTTCAACGAGTAATCCACGTAGCCCCATTAATAAACCAGTCGTAACAAGTGCAGGAATAAGCGGAACTAAAATATCAGCTAACGTTCGGACAACTCTTTGAACTGGATTTAAGTTTTTATAGACATCATCCTTAAAATCTGAATGCTGATCATCACCAGAACTTCCCCCATCCATAACTTGCTCTAAATCTTGATAAACAGCATTAACTATTCCTGTTCCAAAAATAAACTGGTGCTGACCGGTATTGAAAAAGTAACCTTTGTTTTCCGGTATCGCTTCTGCTTCTTCCTTACTCACCTTACTATCATCTTTTAAAATGATTCTTAATCGGGTCGCACAGTGTTCATAATTTTGAATATTTTCTTTACCACCAACAACCTCAAGTAATTTGTCAACTGTTTCTTTGTGTTTCATTGTTTAGCCTCCTTTGAAATTATGACTTAAATTTCTCTAAAAAAATGAATGATAACAAGCATACATATAATTGATTTAACCGTTATTGACTTATGTTAAACTCTTTTTGCTTATTTATTTGTTTGTCTTTGACGTAGTATGTGCATGATTGTAATGAATCATTACTTAGTGAGAAAAGAATAAACCAAAAAAAGTCATCAACCCGATTGATTGGTGACAATTCATATTTTGATCTTTAAACGCAAAAATCGCCTTCTATATAGAAGACGACTTGTGTATGTTGATAAATAATATTGCCACGATTGTTACCACGGCTTGTTAAAAGCCACTCGCACCAATGGTTAGTCATACATTGATGGAGGCGGCGGGAGTTGAACCCGCGTCCAGAGATATCGCCACTCAAGCATCTACATGTGTAGTTGATTTATTCGTGTTTCGCTAGCGATTCGGCCAACCAACAGGCTTCCTCGTAGCTAGTCTGATTAAGCTCTTCTAGACGTCTACAGACGGAAGATATCTAGCGTATCCCGCTTAAAGTTGAGACCCTAAACCCGGCACACGGGTGATGCTGGAAAGGATCCTTTAACAGTGCTTAAGCAGCTGCTAAAGAGTAATTATTAGTTTTGCCAGTTATTATTGGCGTTTAACGTTTTACGAGACGTAACCTCGACATGCCACTTGAGCTCAAACTACCCCTGTCGAATCCAGAACGCCCCCGTAAAATAAGGGACAAAACAGTTTAAGCTTCGTATGAAGTTGTTTTGTTTCTACACTTTACTATAACAAATTGACAGGATAATGCAAGTCTTATTGCAAGCTAGACTGAGTCAAGTTTTTGTGGGAGATATTTTTGTTTTTTTATTTCTCTCTTTATTTGGTATAATTTCAACGCGCCCTCAGTATCGCTTCATAAAATAAATTAGATAAAATCAAGTTATGTGATCAGC
>DUPD01000048.1 GCA_012838505.1 Bacilli bacterium
GAAATCTTAGGGCTAGGGATGATTCCTTCATCTCTTCTTCTAACTTTTTTAGAACCCTCCGAAAAACCGAAGACCTTATAACGGCCATATTTAGCCATTCCAAAGTCTAGACCACCTACTCCCACTCAATCGTCGAAGGTGGCTTACTTGTCACATCATACACCACTCGATTAACCTGATCGACTTCACTTGTCATCCGTCGAGAAATTTTCTCTAACACGTCCCACGGAATGCGTGCCCAGTCAGATGTCATGCCGTCAACTGAGTGAACCGCGCGAATACCAACTGTGTGGTCGTATGTGCGCTCTCCGTCTTTGACACCGACACTTTGAATGCCTGGTAGGACGGCAAAGTATTGCCAGATGTCGCGGTCGAGGCCGGCTGCAGCAATTTCTTCTCGTAAAATTGCATCCGCTTCACGAACAATTTCAAGCTTTTCTTTGGTCACTTCACCAAGCACGCGAATACCTAAGCCTGGTCCTGGGAATGGCTGGCGCCAGACGATTTCTTCTGGGATACCTAATTCAATTCCCACTGCGCGTACTTCGTCTTTGAATAATGATTTTAATGGCTCAAGCAATTCAAACTGCATGTCTTCTGGTAGTCCACCAACATTATGATGTGATTTAACCATTTTGCCACCGTCTGCTCCTGACTCGATCACATCCGAGTAAATTGTTCCTTGTGCAAGGAAATCCATATCTTTCAAACGATCCGCTTCATCGTCAAAAACGTAAATAAATTCATTGCCAATAATTTTACGTTTTTCTTCTGGGTCTGAGACGCCGGCTAACTTACTAAGGAAGCGTTCTTCAGCATCAATCCGAATAATGTTCATATTAAAGTCATCTTTAAATGTTTTCATCACCGTGTCACCTTCGTTTTTACGAAGCAGGCCATGGTCAACAAAAATACACGTGAGTTGATCACCAATTGCTTTATGAACAAGCGCAGCTACAACAGATGAGTCGACACCACCACTTAGTGCGCATAAAACTTTACGGTTGCCTACAGTTTGGCGGATTTTCTCTACTTCATGCTTGACATAATAGGCAGCTGTCCAGCTCCCTTGACAATCGCACACTTCGTAAAGGAAATTTTTCAAAATAGCTTGTCCATTCGTTGTCTGTGCCATTTCCGGGTGAAATTGTAGCCCAAAAATTGCTTTGTCTTGATGCTGGATTGCGACAATTTGTGAGTCTTTTGTAGCTGTGACAACAAATTGATCGGCAACAGTTTCAATTTGATCCGTTTTGCTAAGCCAAACTGTTTGCATCGCCTCTGTGCTGGCGAATAATGGCGTCTTCGCTGCGGCTTGGATTTCCGCTTCAAGGTAGCCTGTTTCATCTGATTCTGTCACGACACCACCAAACAGCTGATTCATTTCTAGCGCACTATACCCGAGTGCTAAAACAGGAATGTCTAGATCAAAAATCGCTTCATTAATCAATGGCTTTTCTTGATCAAAAACACTTCGTTGACCGCCAGATAAAACGATCCCTTTCGGATTAATTTTTTTAATCTCATCAATTGTTAATCGATGGGGATGAAGCTCGCTATAAACACCGAGATCACGAATCCCTCTTGTCAGTACTTGACTATATTGGCTACCATAATCAAGCACTAAAATTAAGTCAGTTTTTATTTTCACTCTTGCCAACTCCTCAATCTTGCAAAATTTTTAAGAAAACTTGTCTTACTCAAATAGAAAGCCTCTGTTTAGAAAACTTGGCATTCGCCAAGCCTTTAGGCGAATGTTTTAATTGCACTTATGTAGTAAGAAAGTTGTTATACTTTCTTATCTACCAAAAAAGACAGAGGCAGAATAATAAATATTATTCCGCCCCTATAGTCAGGAATTTTACGGATTCCCGGTAGAAACTTTCACCCCATATTGGCGAGGATATACAGAAGTAATCGCTTATTTAATGTTATTATTTTATCAATCACGCCTGCAACGGTCAAGTTAAGATTCGTTTGATTAATGCGTGATAATCATCGTAAAGATCCGATTTATTTTCTAGCTGAAAATCCTTCCGGTAAATCAGCTGTGTATACGTATTCGTTAACCGTGTCATTAACTCAGTTTGTAGCGTTTCATCGACTTCTCGAGCAAAACTGTCTAACGTTTGATCTGGTCGGCGTTTAAGCTTATGCAGTTGCAACAATTTAACCAGACCAAGGTATGCTGTTTCAAACTCCCGATTCGATTCGAAGTTTGACCAATACGATAAGATTATTTTTGTTAAAAATTGCTTCCACTTAATTGCAATCAAACCAACGATCAGTACGCTAACGATGACTCCAGTAAGCCAGAACCAAATTGAGAAATTCCCTAGTGAACGTGTTGTCGTTCGATCATTGTCGATTGGCTCTTGATCGAGTGCTTGCTCCTCCTGTAACATGTCGTGATCTTCTTCAGTTCTTGGTTGTTCTTGTTTGTCTACATACTGATCGTCGACTTGCTTATTTTCACTATAGAGCATATCACTGCCACTGAACCCGATTGTCGGTTCGAATGGAATCCAGCCAATCTGCGGGAAGTAGACTTCAACCCATGAGTGAGCATTGCTATTTTTAATTTCGTAACGATACAATGCTTGATCAACCGTCGACAGGTCTTCAATTTGTTCACCACTTGAAAAACCTTTTACCCAGCGCGCTGGAATTCCAACCGCTCTGAGTAGGACAACCATCGAGGTTGAGAAGTTATCGCAATAGCCATACTGTGTTTCAAACAGAAATTGATCAACATAGTCTTGTCCTTCTGCTGGATATGGTACATCATCAATTTGATATCTGAAATTTCCTCGGGAAAAATAACGTTCAATTGCGACTGTTTGATCGTACTGTGTCTCTTTACCGTCAATAATATCCGCTGCTAATTGAAAAACGCGATCAGGTAACGTGTCTGGGAGTTGCAAATAGTTTGAAGCAATCTCATGCGGAATCGCTCCTCCTGCATCCTTTAGCTGTTGGTATGAGACACTTGGATAGTAATACGTCATTTCAAATGGATGATTATAGAGTAACTCAAAAGCACTGAATACATGTTCAGAGAAAGTCGGATTGATTTCACCTGTTGCTGCATCATAGTCAAAGAAGTCAACTTCTTCATGATTCACTTCCCACAATCCATAGGGATAAACAAGATTTAGAAAATTAACCCGCTCTGTGTACTCCACAGTTGCACGCGTTAAATCATTGCCCAACCACGGTTCGATCAATTGTAAATCACCTTCGTGATAACGTTGGGTGTTCAAACCAGTATCTCGTTGCCAGCCCCTACCTGTATAATGATCTTTTGATTCAATTCGCCAATAATGTTCAATCGCTGTTTCAGCATAAAAAACGGGTGTGTCATCCATCATAAGCGAGCCACCAAGTTGGCTGTCATCAGGACTATATGCAGATCGTCCTAGTTCACTAGTTCTCCCACTACCAGTGATCCGTTCACCCACCTGCGTAACAAACGGCACCGGATCTGGCCAAATTGGTTCGGCTTTTGGCGCAAAATAACTGATGCTCCCGATCGTAAGCATGATGAAAATTAACGGGATAATGGTTCGAACAAGCCAGTTGGAAAAATGAATCGGTAATTGCTTATCAATCGTTTTTCTTAAATAGTGATTAATGACAAGAATAAAAACACTAATCCCCACAATCCAAATAATCGCCCGATTCGCCCGGTATGCGGTAAATGTATCCATAACTGTGACATAGATCAATGTTAAACAAATATAAACGAACACACGCCTCATCGTTACAAACCAAAAGTACAGCAAATAACTGACTAAGGCGATAATCACTAAGAAAATAATCGTTTGAAAAATCTCCGTAAACTGAAACCAGTTGCGAGCAAGCATCGCAGTTGTGTTTTTTTGGAATTCAAATTGAATCAGACTCCACCAGTGATCACTAAATACTGGTCGTGGTAAAAAGCTGAAATGAACAATCAACAAAATCACAGTTGTTTTGATTGATAACGCTGCCCAGCTTGGCAAATTAAACAACATCACCCCAAATGAAAAGATTGCAAATAAAATAAATAAATTTAAGTGATTAAAGCCAACAATTTGATCGAGTGGGCGAATCCATTCAAAAAATAGTAACAAGCTTAACACATAGGAAACCCTACTTAAGACTTTAATTTGAATCATTCGTTGATTGTCGAACATTAAATTGTCACCACCCATCGTGGTTGATTAATTTTTTCTTCATCGATCGTAACGACATGGATTCGATTCTGTTCTAGTTCAGCTTCTAACGCTCTCGTTCCAATCGTTTGATCAGATTTGGCTTGGGTTACATAGACTGTGATTCGTTGGTGCTTGTCTGATAAAGCAATTAGACGTGCAACCATTTTTTCTGTTAATTGATCGGTAACAATCAGCAGGAAGTTGCCTCGATCAAATGACTGCTGATATTGATCAAAACTTGCTTCCACCATCATTTCAGTTGCCCCAGGCTTTAGCGCAGTGAAGCTATCTGCTAAATTGGCCCAGCTACTTTTTGTTGAATAAGCAATTTGATCAGTCCCAATATAGTTAAACTCAACTTGTAAATTATCCGCTTTTAATCGTGGTAAAAGGGCATAGCACATTGCGACGTTCCACTCATAAGCGATCGTATTATTAATCCCAAATAAGATCACCGCCCCATCCCGATTATACTCTTGATCGAATTCCTTTGTCATCAACGTATCCGTCTTTGCCGTTGCCTTCCAATGGATCGCCGACAATCGATCACCAGGTGTATACTGACGCGCACCAGTTATGTTGCTTGAGCGATCAGCATGCAATGTCGAACTGACTTGATCGCCGAGTAACTTATTTTTATTGATTAAATTCAACCTGAGCTCAAGTGAAGCTGGCGAAACACTAAATGTCGATTGAACCGGAAGCTCAACCGTCTTTGTAATAAACCCAAATAAATCACTGATCGTTAACCTTACGGATTCAAGCGTATGAATCCCTCTAGGCAATTCCGTTAAATGATAATGATAAGTCAACTGACGACGAAAGTTCGGGTGGAAAACAGCTCGTTCAGTTAAATCGCGCTGGCTCAGTTTGCGTTTTGCTAATAACTTTGACCAGCCGTTTCGGGTAAAAATTCCCCCCATTGATCTTGGCAATGCATCCTCAATGATTAAATACGACACTGGGAATGGCAGATATCTATTCAGATTTAACTCAACTTGAATGTCTTGTCCCGCTTCAACTTGATTTTTTTCAAGCACACGCTCGATTTTCCAGTCTTTAATCGGATAAAAAATAAATACGAGATAATAACAGAAAATCGGTAAGGTCAAATAAAATAAAAACCAGCTAACAAAACCTCCTTGAAACATCGCATAGCTAAATAAAATTAAAAACAAGCTAAACAAAACGACCGTTTTCATCAGTAAATAAATGATTTGTCTCATTAGTTTGAGCCCTTCCGTGTCGGAACCTCAACTTGCGCTAGAATCGATTCAATGATCTGATCGACTGATCGTTTCTCATATTTTGCAGCTTGCGTTAAAATCATCCGGTGATTGAGAACAAATGGCGCTAAGTAAATCACATCATCCGGAATACAGTAATCGCGCCCTTGAATATAAGCGTATGCTTTAGCTGAACGCATTAAACCGATCGCTCCACGCGGGCTAGCACCTAACAGAATCGCTGGATGCTCTCGTGTCATCCGCACAATTTTTACAATATATTCTTGAACCATTGGGTCAATGTAAACCCCATTCACTTCCTCTTGCATCGTGACGACATCTTGGCGCTCAATCACAGCGGTTAGCGTTTCAATTGGGTGAACACCACCTGTCCTGTCCAACATATCAATTTCTTCTGCTTCAGTTGGATACCCCATTGTTAACTTGAGTAAAAAGCGGTCAATTTGCGCTTCTGGTAATGGATAGGTACCTTCGTATTCGATTGGGTTTTGGGTTGCCATCACAAAAAATGGATCGTCGATCATAATTGTTTGGCCATCGACAGTCACACTGTTTTCTTCCATAGCTTCAAGTAGTGCTGATTGCGTCTTTGGTGAGGTGCGGTTGATTTCATCGGCTAAAATAATATCGCCTACGATTGGTCCTTGCTTATATTCAAACTTGTGTTTTTGTGGATGATAAATTGAAACGCCAGTGACATCTGATGGTAATAGGTCTGGTGTAAATTGAATTCGGCTAAATGAGCAGTTTAGCGATTTGGCCAGTGCGCGGACGAGCATCGTCTTTCCGACACCTGGGATGTCTTCGAGGAGGACGTGTCCTCGTGCTAAAAGAGCCGTCAAGCTTAACGTAATCGTTTCGTTTTTTCCAATAATCACTTTGTTGATATTTGTTAGTAATTTATGTAAGAGTTGCTGATTATGATTCATTTTCAAGAAAAACCTCCTTTTATGTCAAAAATTCCTGTTATCTCTATACTATAGTTTTTTGTCTTAAAAATAAACTATTGATTGAGGAACATAGACCGCAGATGAAATATACTCGCTTTCCGCAGGCACCGCCCGAGGAAAGCGTCCACCCAGAGTGGAAATCACGGGCCTAGCACTAACAAAATTATTCGTGTTTTGTCCTCCAAGTAAGTAATTGAGTCAAGTACTATACCGAAAAGCAATACCGCCCTTAATCAATCTAAGAGCAACATAAAAATATAACTGCGAAAGTTGAGTTATTAATTAAACCTTTCAACCAATCAGCATTCGTGCTTCTGGGTAGCGGTAGAGGTCTTTTGTTGGTGGACTACTAATTAGGAATAGGAAAGAGAAAATCCCGATTCGTCCGATAAACATCATCACCATGATCACAATTCGCCCAACAACAGACAACTCACCCGTAATTCCCAAGCTCAGCCCCGTTGTTCCAAAGGCTGAAAACACTTCAAATATGAGCTCAAGAATCGAAAACGATTCCGTGATCGATAAAACAAAAATCGCGATCAGAGTAAGAGAAATTGCTGTGGTCAACACAACAAATGAACGAATTGTATCCCGATGACTGATTTCTCTTTGAAATACTTTAATTGATTGACGCCCCTTGGCATAATTGTAAACGGACAACAGCACTACCGCAAAAGTCGTCGTTCGAATCCCACCACCTACACTACTTGGAGATGCCCCAATAAACATTAAAAAAGCAAGTACAATTAATGTCGGTGTTGAGAATTCAGCGATGTTGCTTGTGATTTGACCACCACTTCGAGTTGAAACAGAGTTAAATAAGCTCGATAGCAATGACTGATACCAGGTCTGATCAGCAAATGCAAGATTATGCTCAATGAGAAAAATAACAACCATTCCTAAAATGAGCAGTAAGAAATAAGTCGTCGTTGTTAGCTTCATAAATGTCGTAAACCGAAAACCCTTTTTACGATTTTTTCGATCAATCAGCCACTGTTGAATTTCAATTAATACTGGGAAGCCAATTGCACCAAGAACCATTAAAATGATATGGACAAATTGAACAAAATAATCATCAGCAAATGGAACGAGTGAAGCACCATTAATATGAAAGCCAGCATTTGTTGTTGCACTCACTGATGCAAAATAACCTTGGAGCCAAGCTTCCTGCCACGTATCAAAGTAATTTAGGTAATGGATACTGAGCACGACCATGCCAACCAATTCAATCGCAAGAATCATTTGGAGAATTTTTTTCGTTAACCGAACAAGTCCAGAAAAAGTTGCTTGATTATGGTCAATTGAGATCAGCTGGCGCTCACGGATACCGATTTTTTTGCCAAGCATAATGTAGATCGCTGTTCCCATTGTCATAATCCCAATTCCACCGAGTTGAAAAATAAATGACAAGGCAAAATAGCCTGCGGTGTTAAAGACTTGATCAATCGGTATGACGGACAAGCCAGTCACACTAATCGCGCTAATTGCAGTAAATAAGCTGTCGAAGAGCGATAGCGTTTGTCCTTCTTGCCAAAATAATGGCATACTCAAGATTGATGTTGAAATTAAAATCGCCAAAAAATAAAATAAAACGATTAATTTAACGGGTGATAAATTTTGGTTTTTGATTAAGCGATTAATGAAACTCATCAAGTTTCCCCCTTACTATTTGGCTGAAAGTTGATTTATTACTAATTCTATGATTGATTTACAAAATCAAACATGGCATAATTTTTAAAAGGAGTGATTCATATCATGATCAAGCAACTAGAAGATTCATTTTTTAGAGAAGCACTTAACCATACAAATGTTGGTCTTATTATAACAGATCCGAATCAACCTGATCACCCTATTATTTTTGTAAATAAAGGTTTTGTCAATTTAACTGGATATGAAGCAGATGAGGTGACCGGAAAGAATAGTCGGATCCTTCAAGGTCATTCAACTGATCCTGAAGTAACTGAGGCGATTAAACAAGCGATAACTAATGAACAATCAATTACCGTCGAAATTTTTAATTATAAAAAAAATGGTGAGCCTTTTTGGAATAAGCTGACGATCGATCCGATGTGGGTTGATGGTAAATTATACTTCGTTGGGGTACAAAAAGATATTACCGAATCCAAAAGAAAAGAAGCACTTTTACAAGAGGCTTTAACTGAGCTTGAACAACTTTCGACACCGATCGTTCCTATTAATAAAAATATTGTAGCCTTGCCTCTAATTGGTAAAGTAAACTATGAACGACTCGATCAATTAACAGGGAAAATATCAACTTATTTATCAAAAAATAAAAATGATTATTTAATTTTAGATTTATCTGGTCTATATAATATTGAACCAACAGCTGTTGATTCATTTTTAAAGCTCCGTGATCTCACGCAGCTGATTGGCACACTTCTTGTCGTTACAGGAGTACGACCTGACCTTGCCTTGAAAGCACGGGATTTCACTGATCAATTAAAGGATCTCCGTACATACTTAACAATTCAAGATGCGATTAAAGCACTAACATAAAAAGTGCATAGCCACTTGAATTTATGGGGTTTCCTTGAAAAAAGAGGACGACTTTCTGCATGTGGCACTAACGCATCATTCTTTGTTTATGGGAATCAGATGAACCAAAACTCCACTCTTATAGCAGTTTTTTACTACAAGAGTGGGGTTTTTGGTCTTCCCTACAGCCATTAGTTGACGATGTGATGCTTATATGTGAACAATATAGGCAATCTAGCTGTACTAATAAACTGGTTATTATCAAAAATCATTTAGACTGTTTTAGTGAAGAGGTTCTAATATTCAACAACCACCATACTCCAATACTCTAATGATGGCAGTTCAAAGATAATTTCACCATTTTCTTGAGTAAATGCTAATTCGATGGCTGATCCTTCTTCCTGATCAGGTGACGCAAACCATACTTTTTCAGCCTTTTGATCTGAAGCAATCTTAATTTGAAGATCTTCTCTTAAATTAGGTGCTGTTTGTGTACCCATGTCGTCTTTCCAATCAAGCGAGATTGCATCAGTGAAATTAATAAGTCGAATTGCCGAATTAGAAAAACTTGAGGATCAATTAAATAAACAATCTGAAGACGATGCCAATGAGAATAATCAGTATGAATCTAAAAATGAGAATGATGATAATCATGAAGGAACTAAGGATGATGAGAGTAAGACTCCTACAGAGGAGCAAAGTACGGATCCCGTAAATGAAGTAAAAGCTAATGATACAGCCACCGAATTACCAAGAACTGCAACATCAATTTATCGTTATCTATTACTCGGCATACTCATTCTAGTCGTTGAGGGTAGTTTAGCTCTATACAACCACAGACGAACAAACTGAATAGCACTACACATGCTCCATAGCAGTTCAAATTGGCTATGGAGCATTATCCTATCAAAAAAAGATAGCCCAACAATAGGACTATCTTTTAAATGAAGTTATTTTACCTTTACAACAAATGCTTGCCACGGACTCAATATCATGTTTTGAAGACTTGTAACTTCTTTTTTGTTATTTTGAATAATCACTTTTTCGATTTTATCTTCTGATGAGAAAGCTTGTTCTTCATTTGAGAAATTCGTTACAATTAGCCAACGTTCACCATTATATTCTCGATAATAACTAAAGACACAATCAACCGTATCAACTAATTCAAAATCACCCCAAACCATGATCGGATTATCCTTACGTAATTGAACTAATTTTTGATACGTATAGAAAATTGAATCTGGGTCATCTAGTGCAGCTGCCACATTAATTTCTTGATAGTTTTCGTTCAGTGCAATCCACGGTGTTCCTGTTGTAAATCCACCATTTTCTTTTGAATTCCAAGCAATCGGACGACGTGCATTATCACGACCTTTTGCATTAATAGAATCAATAATTTCTGTTTTTGAATAACCTTGATCTAAACGCTCATTGTACATATTGATTGTTTCAATATCTTCTGCTTCAGAAATATCACTGATTGGGGTATTCGTCATACCAATTTCTTCACCTTGATAAATGTATGGTGTACCTTTCATCATATGCAATAGAATTGCCAACATTTTAGCGCTTTCTACGCGATATTCTTGATCATTGCCCCAGCGTGAAATCATTCGTGGTAAATCATGATTATTCCAAAATAGTGAGTTCCACCCTTCGTTCCCTAACTCTATTTGCCACTTTGTGAGAATAGTCTTTAGTTGAGCGATATCCACCGGCTGTAGATCCCATTTTTCTTTCCCTGGTTGCTGATCTAAACCAATATGTTCAAATTGAAAAACCATCGATAATTCCTTACGTGCTGGATTAGAATACAACTTTGCAATGTCAGGTGTTGCCCCCCACGTTTCTCCTACTGTCAATAAATCATGATTACCAAAGGTCGCTTGATTCATTTCTTGTAAGTACTCATGAAGTTTTGGTCCATTGCCTGTAATTCCTTCTAGTGGTATTTTACCAACCAAATCAATTACGTCTAAACGAAAACCGCCAATACCTTTCTCAATCCAAAAGTTCATCATATCATATACCGCTTGACGCATTTCTTCATTTTCCCAGTTCAAATCCGGTTGTTTTTTACTAAATAAGTGTAAATAGTATTGACCACTTAATTCATCAAACTCCCACGCTGTACCTGAAAATGTTGATCGTAAATCATTTGGTACGCCACCATCTTCCGCTGGATCCGCCCAGACATAATAATCACGATACGGGTTATCTTTACCTTTTTTCGCTTCAATGAACCATTGATGTTCGTCAGAAGTGTGATTAACAACAAGATCCATAACGACTTTAATATTGCGCTTATTGGCTTCCGCTAAAAATTCATCCATATCTTCCATTGTACCGAATTCATCCATAATCGCTTCATAATCGGAAATATCATAGCCGTTATCGTCATTTGGTGATTGATACACTGGTGATAACCAAATTGCACCGATCCCCAATTTCTCTAAGTAATCTAATTCATCAATCATTCCTCTAATGTCGCCAATACCATCACCATTACTATCTTTAAAACTACGTGGGTAAATTTGATAAACAACAACTTCTTGCCACCATTTTTTTTTCATAAATATGTCCCTCTTTTTTTATTTATTGAGTCAATTTGATCATTTAAAAGTGTGAAGAAAACAAAGGCTTTATCTATGGTTATTTAGCTACGCCCACCACATGTCGGCGGCTTCTTCTGAGATGTTAATGCTTTTTAGATTTTGAACGGCTTTCATAAAGCCCTCTTCTACTGACATGATTGGATCTTCGTGCTCGATACTAATCACGTAGTCGTAGCCGTATGTTCTAAGTGCGCTAATGATGTCACTCCAAACTTGGATGCTGTGACCGTAGCCGACTGAGCGGAATGTCCATGCGCGTGTTTGCACGTGGTCGTATGGTTGCATGTCCGTTAAGCCGTACATGTTGACATTATCCTGATCGATGTACGTATCCTTCGCATGGAAATGATGAATCGCACCTGCTTTTCCTAAGATTTTAATTGCAGCTACTGGGTCAATTCCTTGCCACCATAAATGACTTGGATCGAGATTTGCTCCAATCGCTGGTCCAGTTGCTTCGCGTAATTTTAACATCGTGTAAGGTGTATGGACAAGAAAGCCTGCGTGTAACTCAATTCCGATCTTCACATTGTTTTCTTCAGCAAGATCGTTAATTTCTTTCCAATAAGGAATTAACTTATGCTCCCACTGCCATTTTAAAATGTCACTATATTCGTTTGGCCATGGTGTGACAGGCCAGTTTGGTTGCTTAGCATCTTCACTATCTCCTGCTGTTCCTGAGAATGTGTTCACGACTGGGACACCCATTAAACCAGCTAATTTAATCGTTTTTCGTAAAACTTCGTCCGATCGACGTGCATAGTCTTTATCCGGTGAAATCGGGTTGTCATGACAGCTAAATGCACTAATTGTCAAACCGCGTTCCTTCACTTTAGCTAAATATGCCTCTCGTTCTGATTCGCTTGCTAGTAATTGATCAAGTTTAGCGTGTGCATCACCTGGGTTACCACCCGTTCCGATTTCAACTGCATCAAGTCCTGCATCACTCACATAATCAAGCATTTCTTCAAATGATTTTTCACCAAATAGTACGGTAAATACGCCTAGTTTCATTAATGATTCCTCCTAAAAAATTGATTAATTAATTTTTACTCGCTTGCCTGTTTCACTCGATTCCAGAGCTGCGAGAATAATGTTTAATGATTTTAGTCCTTCTTCGCCAGTAATGAGTGGGGCACGATCGTTTTGAATTGCATCAACAAAATGGTCAACAACATGTGAGCTTGTTTGGCCACCTGCATCGTTTGATTGAATTTGTCCGAGTTCATAATTGACTTTTCGTCCATCGGTATAATTGGCAATCAAGCTGTATGTTGGATCATCTTCAAGTCTTAATGTTCCCTTTTCACCATATATAACGGTTGAATTATCTTCATTTGTGTTATAAGCCCAGCTTGCTGTTAGCGTTCCGATGATACCTGATTCACTTTTTAATAAGCAAACTGCATTGTCATCCACTGTTGAATCGTCTTTCGCATTCGTTTCGACCATGGCCGCTACTTCAGTAAATTCTTCACCTAAAATATAGCGGATCACATCTGATTTATGGACGCCTAAGTCACCCATTGCACCGATAAATGCTTCTTCTTTTTTGAAAAACCAACTTTCTTTTCCGTCAATACTCCAGCCTTCTGGACCACCGTGGCCAAATGCTGTTCTAAAACTATAAATTTTCCCTAATTCTTCTGCTTCAATTAGCTCTTTTGCTTTTTGATGTGAGGCAACGAAACGTTGGTTATGAGCGATCATCAGTTGACGATCATTCGCTTTTGCTGCTTCAATCATTGCTAAGCCTTCTTCGTATGATGTTGCCATCGGTTTTTCACAGAGAACGTGTGCTCCTGCTTCTAACGCTGCGATTGAGACCGGTGCATGAAGATAGTTTGGTAAACAAACACTGACGATATCTGGTTTAATCTGCTCAAGTAAGACTTGATAATCTGTAAAAGCTTCTGCACCATATTGTTCAGCAGTTTCTTTCACTCGTTCTGGCACGATGTCACAAACAGCAACAATTTCAACATTTGGATTTGCCTGATATTCTGGTAAGTGACGCATCCGTGCAATGCTTCCACATCCAATTACGGCTACACGATATTTTTTCATTTAAACGATTCCTCTTTTCTCTAAATAGTGATAACTGATTTGAATACTCTCTAATGGATCAATTCGACTCTCATCTTGCTCAACAATCCACCACTCAGGTTTACCCTTTGTTAAGATTGACTCTAAATCTAAACCGCCAGTCCCTAACTCAGCAAAAAATTGTTCATCATCTGTCGTCATATCTTTCAAATGAATCAGTGCTGTCCGATCTTGATAGCGTTTGATCCATTCAAGCGGATCTTCACCAGCTTTTTGAAGCCAATAAAGGTCAAGTTCTGCTTTCAAATACTCCGCTGGCACTTGATCATAAAGATAAGCTAAAACAGTTTGTCCATTTGGCATCTGCTCTAATTCAAAATCATGATTGTGATAGCAAAGCTCTAATCCAGCTGCCTTCAGCTGTTTACCAACCTGAATTAAAAGTTGAGCCAGTTCTTGATAAAAATCCGGGTGACGATCTTCAGGTAAAACAAATGGACAGACGACGAATTGATTTCCTAAGATTTTTTGATCAGCAATCACTTGATCAAGATTATTCTTTAACTCTTCGATTGAGACGTGATTACCAGCCACCTTCAGATCTAGTCGATCAAGGGTTGCTTTTAATTCGCGTACAGTGAGATCGCCGTAACCAGCAAGCTCAACACCGTGATAACCAATTTTGGCGACACGTTCTAATGTACCGACAAAATCATTTGCTAACGCATCTCTTAATGTAAACAACTGAACTGCTACAGGTCTTCGTGTCATCTCATTCACCCCTTCCTCGATATCGATTCGATCGGTTCAACATGACCATATTGATGCTCTGGAGCACCTGGCGAGGCTGCCCATAAGACTGCATTTCGAATCACTTTTTGGATATTTTCATTATGATAGGTCGGATATGTTTCATGACCAGGACGGAAATAAAAGATCTTGCCTTTTCCTCGTCGATAAGTGGCACCACTTCTGAAAACTTCGCCACCTTCAAACCAGCTAATAAAAACTAACTCCTCTGGTGTTGGCACATCAAAGTGCTCACCATACATTTCCTCTTGCTCAAGCTCAAAATATGAATCAAGCCCCACAACAATTGGGTGACTCGGATCAACAACCCATAATCGTTCACGCTCACCGACTTCACGCCACTTTAAATCACAGCCTGTTCCCATTAATTGTTTGAAAATTTTCGAAAAATGACCTGAGTGGAGCACGATCAAACCCATTCCAGCTAAAACACGTTGATGAACTTTATCAACAATTGCTTGCTCAACTTCATCATGCGCTAAGTGTCCCCACCACAGCAGCACATCAGCCTCTGCTAAGACTTGATCCGTTAGACCATGTTCCGGTTCATCTAAAGTAGCTGTTGTCACATCATGCCCAGCTTCACGCAAAAATTCAGCAATCGCACCATGAATCCCTTTTGGATAGATTTCAGCCACTCGTGGATTCAATTTTTCATGACGATTCTCGTTCCAAATAACGATATTCATTTATGTCACCCCTTTAGTTAAAATTTACGCGACGTTTTTCATGACCTGATTGATAAATCGCATTGATCATTTCTTGTGTCTTCAGTGCTTCTTCTGCAGGTATATCTAATTCAGCTTTGCCTTGTAGCGTATCGTAAAAATTATTGATTTGCTTAACATGACTAACGCCCCAATAGCCTTTCACACCATCTTCATAAGCAAATGTTTCTAGAGGGTTATTGTCAGCAATAAAAACTTGACCATTATTTAAAGTAACTGTCGCCTGATCAGCGACCATTTTAGCAATTCCTTTTTCACAATGGAGTTCAATCTCAACAGGTGCGTCATACGTATAGTAATTAATCGCATGAAAGGCTGTCACAACACCATTTTGGTAAGCAATCACACCTTCAGCTGCATCCTCTACTTCAATAATCTCATGTGCGCGGTTACTAATTGTCGCATCGACGTACTTTAAATCACTGTTGACAAACCAACGCATCAAGTCCATCGTATGAATCGCTTGGTCAATCACGACCCCGCCACCTTCTTTATCCCAAGTTCCTTTCCAATCGCTCTTTTGGTAGTATTCATCTGAACGATCCCATGTAACTGAAAGTTTTCCTGACTTAATTGCCCCTAAGTCGCCACTTTCAATCATTTTCTTAATTAATTGCGAACCTGGGTTGTAACGATTTTGAAAAATAACGCCTAAAGTGACGTCTGCTTCATTGGCTGCTTCAATCATATCTACAGCATCCTGATAATGAATCGCCATCGGTTTTTCTGTTAAAACATGAAGCCCTTTTTTAGTTGCTTCAATCGTAACTGGCGCATGAAGGTGATGCGGTAATGCAATATGAATCACATCTAGATTTTCTTGTTCAAACATTTCCAAATAGTCATAATATGCACGACACTGGTAAAGTTCAGCCTTCTGATCTGCGCGATCTTCTTTCACATCACAAACTGCAACTAATTCCGCATCCTCACGCGCAACAACAGAAGCTGCATGCATCGGGAAAACATTCCCACAACCAATAATTCCAACTCTCAATTGAGTCATATTAACCCCTCCTTTATGATAACGCTTTCAAGTAGACAATTTAATTGATTACTTTTCTATATACTAATATAATAACGTCAGATCAACAAAATAAATATAGATAATTTTATAAAAACATACACTATTTTGCTAAAGGAGTTTTTATCTTGTGGATTGGACACTGTAATTATTCGTATCACTTAGAAGGCTACGAAGATATTCGGCATCAGAGCTACGATTCTTTTCTAATGCGACTCCAAACAGAAGGATTAGCCGAGGCGACAATTGAAGATCAACACTTCGCACTAGAGTACGGTGATATTATCCTAGTCCCTTCAGGATGCTATTATCATTTAAAAGTGCATCCTGATACACCGAGTGGTGATTTTCACATTTTTGCTAATGGTGATTGGATTGATCAATGGTGGGCTGAATTAAACCAACCTTTTCATGTTAAAGTGAGTGATGCTAGACAAATGACAACGTTGTGGAATTTTCTCTCAACTGAAACAAGACGTCCACCAACAGAGCAAAATCATGAATTAATCGGCTACTTTTTCAAAAGTATTTGTTTATTAATTAAACAAGAGACAATAGCTCGTTCAGCAAAAAAACGCCCCTTTGTTGTGACTGAGATGATGCGCTATATCGAAGAGCATGCGCTTGATACATTTATGATTGAGGAGGTTGCTAGGAGTGTTGACCTGAGTGTGTCTAGATCGGTTCACCTGTTTAAGGAATATACCGGAAAGACGATGATTGAATACGCGCATGATATTCGATTAACTGCAGCAATTAGTCAAATGAAATATACAAATATGACACTTGATCACATTGCTGAAAACTGTGGTTTTGGTAATTATCCATACTTTCATCGCGTTTTCAAAAAAGCATATGGACAAGCGCCTGGTCAATACCGACGATCACTGTAACACATCCATTTCACAATGCGATAAAGAAAAAGGCCTTACTTATTTAAAGTGAGGCCCATAACATTCATTTACTTTATCGCGCCTTCAGCTACACCTTCAATAATATGCTTTTGCGCAAAGAAATAAAGCACAATGACAGGTATAATCGCTAATGTTAAACCGGCTAAGGCTAAATGCCACTGCTTCGTATACTGACCGAAAAAGAAGAACATCCGTAACGGAATTGTGGCGGATTTTTGACTGAGTACTAATGAAGGTAACAAATAGTCATTCCAAATCCAAATCACATTCAAGATCATCACTGTCACAGTAATCGGCTTCAGCATTGGAAATATAATCGTCCAAAAAATTCTCCATCGTGAAGCTCCGTCAATCATTGCCGCTTCATCTAAGGATACTGGAATCCCCTTAACAGCACCGTGGTATAGAAAAATCGACAAACTTGAACCAAAACCTAAATACATAAAGATGAGCCCAGACGTATTTAATAGATCGATTCGCCCAAAAATTGAGATTAATGGAATCATCACTGATTGGAATGGGATTAACATTGCAGCGACAAACACTAGAAAAAACACGCCACTTAGCTTACTCTTATTTCTCGCTAGCGCATAAGCTGCCATTGATGAGAAAACAATAATAATTAACACACTTAAAAAAGTGACAATAAATGAGTTAGTCAGTGCATTCAAGAAATCTAGATCAATAAAAGCTTGGACAAAATTATCAAACTTCCACTCACTCGGTAAACTTAGTACATTTGAAAAGATCTCAAACTTTGATTTAAATGCATTAACGATCATTAAATAAAATGGTGACAGCCAAATTAACGCAATGATTGTGCTCGCGATTGTTAAGATGATTTTTGATTGACGTTTTTTACTTATCATTATAACTCCACCTCACGTTTCTTATTGACGTAAACTTGTGTCAAAGCAACGACGGCAACTAAAATAAAGAATATGACTGCTTTTGATTGAGCATAGGCCATATCATATCGACTAAAAGCAGTATTATATATCTCCATCGCTAACATTTCTGTTGAGCCGTAAGGACCACCATTTGTTAAGGCTAAATTTTGATCATACAATTTAAAGGCATTCGATAATGTTAGAAATAGACTAACGGTAAATGCCGGTGCAACGAGTGGAAACTTGATCCGCCAAAACCGCTGAAAAGCACTTGCGCCATCAATTTCAGCAGCTTCTAGTAATTCTTGTGGTACACCTTGTAAATATGAAATATAAATAATCATAATGTAACCAGCATATTGCCAGACGTTTAAAATAACTAAACCCCAAAAACCAGTTTCAGCATTTGACAACCAACCTTGTAAAAAGCTAAGATCAAATAGTTTCCCAACCGCATCAAAGCCACTAATAAAAATAAACTGCCAAATGAACCCTAAGATTAAGCCCCCAATTAAATTCGGCATAAAAAAGATTGTTCTTAAGCCATTGCTTATTTTTATTTTTTGTGTCACAAGTACAGCTAAACCTAAGCCAAGCACATTAACAATCACAATTGAAGTGATCGCAAATTTTATCGTAAAAACTAATGAATCAATAAAACGTTGATCACTAAAAATCGCAAAATAATTATCCAAACCTAAAAATGTTGTTGCTCTTAAGCCATTCCAGTCTGTAAATGTATAGTAAAAACCGTACAGAAATGGAAAAAATACAACAACGACTAAAGCAAATAAAGCTGGTAGAAGAAAAAGCCAAAATGATAAATTCTTATTATTCATGCATTAAACCTCCTAAGCCTTTTTTCTGACACAATCACTTGGTGTATTTGGTAAAAACGAAGGCTATTAATCAAGTAAAAATAAAGCGACTAACGAGCAAACTCAATTCTGTTAGTCGCTTATTATTTTGATTATTGTCTAGCACTTTCCCATGATTCTTTTGACGTTTGTAACACTTCTTCCCACGTCGCTTCATCAACTAGGTATTTCTGGAACTCAGATGCTAACACGTCCTCATTCCAACCGATTGGTGTTGCCATAAATGTCCACCCAATCGTCTTCTCATCTAAAGAATATTGATAAACATCTTGTGATAATGGATCAGCAATCCGATCCGCATCATAACCATCATATGCCGGAATGAATTTGAACTCATCTAAGACAAATTCTTTACCTTGATCAGATGTATACATCCAATCTAAGAAATCTTTCGCCGCTTGAATTTCTTGATCCGATTTATTTTTGTTCACTGCCCAATATTGCGGTACACCTACAGGTAAATGATCCTCAAATTCACCTTCAAATGGCATTGCAATCATTCCAATCCCATTTTCAGCAAACTCTTGATCCATTTGCTCAACAGTTGGATAAATCCAGTTCCCTTGCTGAATCACAGCAACTTTTCCAGTTGAAAAGAGTTGTTCAACTTGCATTGAATAATCTAAGCTAAGCACAGGTTGAACAGAATATTGGCTCTGTAAATCAAGCATTCTCTTCATCTGATCGCCATACTCAAAATTAATCGTTTCAGCGCCGAACGTTGTCATAATATCGCTATTAAATTCTGGTGCAATATAGTGATTGGCTAAATGATTCCCCATTACCCATAGTTCCATTGCTGGAAAAGCTACAACGGCATCTAGCCCTAGCTCTTCTTTATTCGCATCAATTTCTGCAAAGGCAGCTTCTAAGGCATCAAAAGTGGTAAGTGACTTCGGATCAATGCCCACCTGATCAAAAACTTCTTTATTATAAATCAGCCCGTATCCTTCTTGAGCAAATGGTAAGCCTAATACTTCACCACCATCTTCAATTCCATTTAAAGTTCCTTCCAGGGCAAGTG
This sequence comes from Bacilli bacterium, assembly GCA_012838505.1. Classification (GTDB taxonomy): domain Bacteria; phylum Bacillota; class Bacilli; order Bacillales; family Amphibacillaceae; genus Amphibacillus. The sequence goes on from DUPD01000048.1 coordinate 19,825, forward strand.
AGGCCGCTTCCGTATCAGATAAATCTGCTAAATAATCACGATACTCATCTAACTCTGTTGGACCACCAATGTTAAAAATAACCGGTTCATCACCTGAAGACATCTGAGCTTTTAATGATGCTGCATAGTCGCTTCCGCCACCAACTGTTTGAACCGTTAAATTAACATGATCATTTTCTTCCATATACAATTCAATCAACTCTTCAAATTGATCTCTAAATTCTACTTTAAACTGAAAAATATCAACATCTACTGCTTCTCCAGAACCTGAAGATTGTTTGTCACCCGAATCTGACGCGCAACCTGTGAATAAAAGCCCAGTAGCAATTAAAAACATGAAAATAATACTGATTTTTCTCTTCATAATCAACTCTCCTTTTATTAAAAAACGATTTACTTACATGCAATATCGTTTGCTGTAAAATAATAACTTTATATTGCAAGCGATCGCACAATAAGTCGCTTTTATAATAACAATATTCAACGCCGTTTGCAAGCGTTTTCTTTTTCGTTTTATTATTTTTTAAAAAAAATATGTTATCTCCACCAGTCAAACATCCTTTTCTTTAATTAAATATATTATAAAATTTCAGATATCATAAAGAATCAAGCTTAACTATATATATAACTATGCTAACGATTGCCTCTTTTCCCTGAACACTTAAGTTGATAAAGAAGTTATTTATTTTAAAATATAACTTTTATTGGTTGACTAGTTTGTTTTTTAGTGTTTAAATAATAGGTGAAAGCGTTTGCATGTAGTCAAAAGGAGTGATGCTTTTAGATGTTAATTATTCACAAGAGGTAATCTATCAAATCGTAACTGACAGATTCAAAGATGGTGATCCATCAAACAATCCATCAGGGGAATTATTTAGTTCAGACTGTTCAGATTTAACTAAATACTGCGGTGGTGACTGGCAAGGTATTATTGAAGAAATTGAGAGTGGTTATTTACCTGATATGGGAATCACAACTCTTTGGATTTCGCCACCTGTTGAAAATGTTTTTGGACTTCATCCAGAAGGTTTCTCTTCATATCATGGCTATTGGGCACGAGATTTTAAAAGACCAAATCCATTTATGGGTGATCTTAATGACTTTACTCAATTAATTAATACTGCACATACCCACGATATAAAGATCGTTATTGATTTTGTTCCTAACCATACTTCTCCAGTCGACATCGAAGATGGTTCACTTTATGATGATGGCGATTTATTAGGAAATTACTCAAATGATCAAAATGATTATTTTTATAAAAAATGGTGGTTCTGATTTTTCGAGTTACGAAGATGGTATATACCGAAATTTATATGATCTTGCAAGTTTAAACCTACACAATCCAGTAATAGATGCCTATTTAAAAGATGCCATTCGAATGTGGCTCGACTTAGGAGTAGACGGAATTAGAGTGGATGCTGTTGCCCATATGCCACTAGGTTGGCAAAAGACCTTTACTGACACCATCTATCACCATAATCCTGTTTTTATATTTGGGGAGTGGTTTACAAGCACTGAAGGAAGCGACGAATTCCATCACTTCGCTAATCATAGCAGCATGAGTGTACTTGATTTTAGATTTGCTCAGGTTGTTCAACAAGTTCTTAGAAATAATCAAGGTACGATGTATGATCTATCTAACATGCTCATAAGTACGGAGGCTCAATATGACCATGCCCATGAACAAGTGACTTTTATCGATAACCATGACATCAAGAGGAGTCCCAACTATATATTATGGAACTGAAGCCTATCTAACTGGTGAAGGTGATCCGAATAACAGGAAAATGCTTGATACCTTTGACCAAACAACAACTGCATATCAAGTCATTCAAAAACTCGCCCCATTACGAAAATTAAACAACGCTCTCTCATTTGGCGATACAACAGAAGGAAATCCAAATAGATTCTCTAGCTGTCCGGATCAACTGGAAATTCTATTGGAAAGAGCTCTTACTACTATTATACGAGGAGGTTATTACAATGAAAAGATCTTTTTTGTTAGCAATTATTTTGCTCATTGGAATGCTACTCTTTGGTTGTTCATCTTCAAAAGATGAGGACGTAGCTCTTGATGAGAATGTAGCCATTGATGAGGGTACGATCGAAGAAGATACTCCTGATCAGACAGCGATTGCTTTAGCAGATCTAGAACAAAATATAGATTGGGCGCAAGAATCAATTTTTTATCAAGTTTTTGTAAGAAGTTTTTATGATGGCAATGAAGATGGGATTGGGGATTTTGTTGGTTTAGAAGAAAAACTTCCCTATATTAAAGAATTGGGAGCTAATGCAATTTGGTTAATGCCAATCAAAGACTCAGCTTCATATCATGGATACGACGTTATTGATTATTATAATGTCGAATCTGATTATGGAACAATGGAAGAATTCGAGAGTTTAATTGAGACTGCTCATAGTTTAGATATGAAGGTCATTATTGATTTCGTTGCTAACCATACTTCTAGTGACCACCAGTGGTTTCAAGATGCATTAGAAAATCCTGATAGCCCATATCGAGATTACTATATTTGGGAAGATCATCCTTCTTATCAAGGACAAGAGCCCAATGGTGAGCATGGCTGGCATGAGGAGAATGGTCAAATATACTCCGGTCATTTTAGTGTAGATATGCCTGACTTAAATTACGATCATCCAGAAGTAAGAGAAGAAATTAAAAATATCGCCAGTTTTTGGCTTGATAAAGGGGTTGACGGTTTTAGATTAGATGCAGTAGCTGATATCTATGATGATCGAAACCAAACAATTGAGTGGTGGCGTGATTTTAACGCTCATGTGAAATCCAAAGACCCTGAAGCATTCGTTGTTGGCGAAACATGGTATCACAGCTGGGATGACATTAGTTTTTACTACAGCGCGCTTGAATCAAACTTCAATTTTGTTTTAACCGAAGAAATTATTGGGATGGCAAATGGAATGACACGCGACATAATTACTGAGTTAACAAATGCGCTACAAATTTATCAAAGAGCCTCCAATGCACGGGGAAATACTCCTGTGATTGATTCGATAATGATCGGTAATCACGACATGGACCGTGTGATCACTAGACTGGATAATGACGAACGAAAAGCAAAACTTGCAGCAAATTTATTATTTACATTACCAGGTACTCCATTTATCTATTATGGTGATGAATTAGGCCAAGAAGGGCAACAACCTGATGATAATCGTCGTGAACCTTTTGATTGGTATGCTGAGGCAGATGGCGAAGGAATGACCCGAATGGACAACAAGTTTTTTAATGATAGCCACTTTACTCAACCAAATGACGGCATCTCGTTAGAAGAACAAATAGACAACGAAGGCAGTATGTATGAGCATTACAAGATGCTCATTCAAATTCGTCGAGAACATCCTATGCTCTTCACAGGTCAATATGAGTCATTTGATACGGAATTTGGTACCTATGGTTATACGGTTAATGCCGACAATACAAGTAATCAATTAGCCATCGTTCATAATCAACGTGATGAGACGCGAACAGTAAATGTAGTCGTTGATGAGGTATCAGAGCTTCTTAGCGGAGAAAAATATAATGAAGGTGATGTAATTGAGTTAGGTCCATACCAATCAATCATTCTCCTATCAGATAAAGGAATGATCCCAATTGAAGAAGTAGAACCTGAAATTCCTGATGAAGACTATACAGTTACGTTCCAGGTTTCTGTTCCTGATAGCACCCCTGATGAAGACATTTATCTGGTTGGCGATTTTAATGGGTGGAATGAAGCAGATGAGACACTCATTTTAGAACAAGTCGATGATTATTTATATGAAATAGCAATCGATGGGCAAGCTTTTGAAATGATTGAATATAAGTTCACCCGTGGTTCATGGGATCGACGAGAACAAAACAGTTTAGGACAAGATTTAATTGGCGAACGTCAAACTCAAAACAGAATCTTTACTTTTGATCAAGATGAGCACACAGAAGAAATAGTGATTGAAAAATGGGCGGACATCGAATAAGGCAACATGAATCAACCACCTCATAATTCGAGGTGGTTGATGTTTTAATTTTTTATTTACCTATAATATATATTCAACCTGCTCATTTTTACTGTTAATGTAATCAATTTTTGCCTTACCCGATTTCAGATTGACAAACAATGTACAGATCGATGTATTGTTTTCCCACCTTAAACGAATTGATTGCTGATCACTTTCAAGAATAGTAAATGTTCCATCAAAGGCTGGATACTCGTTTCTAAAACGAATCAATTTAAGGAGTCTTTTTACAACATCTTTGTTCAGTGATTCTTCAACTTGTTCAATTGAGAAATTTTCACGATTAATCTCACGCCCATCTCCTGTTTCTTTCATCTTCTCTGCATTATTAGTACCTGCAAGCAAACCTACATAATAAACTTGCGGAATCCCTGGTACGAAGAACTGAAGCGCACGTGAAGCGATATAAAGATCATCATCTTCATTCAACACTGAATAGTAGGTACAACGAATTTGGTGAACATCAAACCCATCTTCATCTTTATGTTCATCAGACATAATCAAGCTTAGGTTCGATCCACGACGAACAGTTTCATCAACAAGGTTCTGAGCTTCTTTCGTATCAATAAGTCCGTCCAAATCTGGCTTAACAGGAATACCGTCATGACAATCCAACATGGTAAATTGGTTTGCCGGACGCTCTTTCAAGTAATCAATTAATGCGGTTGATTTTTTATTAATCATCGCTTCTAATATTCGATATGGTAAGATAAAATCATAAATCCAGAATCCATGTTCACTTAATTTAGATTGAATCGTATGGTGGGCATGAACTTCAGGTAATAAAACAATATCGAGCGAGTCTGCTAACTCCTTAATCCAATCTAAAAACTGATAAATATCGGGTTCAACAAAGAAACAACTCGTTCCTAATTTCTTAATTACATAACCGATCGCATCTAAGCGAACAATACTCACATTATTTTTCTTGAAATTCTCGAAAAACTCCGTAAATAAAGCCTTCACTTTCTCTGAGTGAATATCTAAATCAATTTGCTCAGACGGATTTGTTTTACCAAACGTTGTCCACACACGCTCCGTCTCGCCTGTTGATTCTACAGTAAATGTTGAATAAGGCACTTCTCTACGCAAAAACATTTTGTCAATGTCTTCTTTTCTAGGTTCACCATCAGGCCAAATTTTATCTAAGGTTAAGAAATAATCGGCATATTCTGATTGACGACCTTGCTTAATAAAATCCTGAAAATACGGTGACTGTTGAGAAATATGATTCACCATTAAATCTAGTAAGACTGCTCGATCTGTCCCGATACTCCTAATATCTTCCCAGTCACCAAAGGACGGTTCAATTTCTAAATAATTTATTGGGGCAAACCCTCTGTCTCCCGATGATGGATACGGAGGGAGTATGTGAACACCACCAGTAAATATATCCTTGAAATATTTGTTTAGTAAATAATCTAGTTGTTTCAAGTCACCACCCATTGAATCAGGATAAGTAATGAGTTGTACTTCATTCTTCAACATTAAATCTACTCCCTTATCACATATTTATTTCTGATACTAGCAAGTCCCGATAATGCGGTAATTCTACAACAGCACCAGTAAACTGTAATTTATATGCACTTGCTAAAAAACCAATTGTTAAAGCTTTCTCTACCGTCTCTCCTAGCGTAATCCCCGTATAAAATCCAGACCAAAAAGCATCCCCAGCACCAGTCGTATCAATTATTTGCTTTGCCATTGTTTTATAATACGTTTTTTTTCGATTAAGCGAGACAATTGCACCATCTTTCCCAAGAGTCATTAAAACAGTCGGACACCCCAGTTGGTGAAATTTCTCAATTTGGTTTTCTGCTGTATCAGGACCAAATAGACGCTCAGCATCATCTTCCGAGGGCTTGATAACATCCGCCATCCCTATCATTTCTTTCATTACTTCAATACCTTCAACCGGGTTATCCCAAAGCTCGGAATGATAATTCGGATCAAAACCAATCAATACATTTTCTTGTTTTGCTAATTTAATTATCTCATAGACAACTTTCCTAGATTCTAATTTTGATAATGGCCACGAAGAAAAATGGATTATTTTAGTTTGCTTAATCGATTCACTTAATTGATCTGTTAATTTAATTTGATAATCACTGCCACGATAAAAGATCGGAATAGGAGTTTCTTTACTTTTATTTAAAACAACCATACTTGTAGATCGTGAGCTACGTTGAATTAACTCCGTATTAACTGATTGTTTGTTTAAATGATTTATTAAAAAATCACCAAAAACATCATCACCAACAGCAGACACTAGTTTAGATTTTGCACCTAACCGATTAACATTCATACATATATTTGCAGGAGAACCACCAAAATACGCTTGGAACTTATTATTATCAATTATATTTAGATAGCTGTCTGAAATCATATCAACAAGAAGTTCCCCAATAGACAGCACATCAATCGGTGCATCTTTTAGTTGAAAAGGTTGATCCAGTTGCATTATATGATCACCCCCCTAATTTAACCTCAATCAAACGATACATTGTACTTTTAAAATCATGATCAGCATACGGGACGTTTAAACCTATACTCATTAAACTGTCCCCACTAAAGACCTCACCTGTTTCTATAATCTGATAATCCTTATTTTCATCCAATCCAGCTAACTTGACCGCATGAAACGGTCCGTTTGCTTCGGCAAGAACATGAACATAAATAAAAACTGCTTGAGATTTTGCTTGATTTACATGAATAGAGCCATAACGTCCTTCTTCAAACGGGCTTAACAATCGATAATGATCTCCGTATTGAACAGTTTCGCGAATTGACTTATATAAATCAACTTGCTCCTTAATCCCTTTAATCTCTTGATCAGACAATTTCGTCACATCAAGTTCATAACCTAAATTACCATCCATCGCCACGTGCCCTCTTGTTTGAAGAGGCGTTATCCGACCAACTTGATGATTCGGTACCTCTGACACGTGAGATCCTATTGAACTGGTTGGATAAACAAGACTCGTTCCATATTGAATGCGTAAACGTGAGACTGCATCGGTGTTATCACTTGTCCATGTTTGTGGCATATAATGAAGCATACCGGGATCAAAACGTCCCCCGCCACCCGAGCAACTTTCAAAAAGAATCTCAGGAAAACTTGTCGTAATCGTCTCCATCACATAATATAGCCCTAGCATATAACGATGAGCTACTTCTTTTTGTTGATCCTCTCCCCAGTAACTCGATCCAATTTCCGTCATGTTTCTATTCATGTCCCATTTTACATAACTAATTGGAGCAGATTTTAAAATTTTAGAGATACGTTCAATAATTTCATCACAAACATCTGGACGAGAGAAGTCAAGCACTAACTGATTACGACTTTCAGATCGCCTTCGATTAGGAACATGTAAACACCAATCAGGATGCTCTTTATATAATTCACTTTCTGGGGAAACCATTTCTGGTTCAAACCAAAGGCCAAATTGCATTCCTAATTCATTAATTTTTTCTGCGAGATGCTTCAAGCCATTTGGTAATTTAGCTTCATCAACCACCCAATCCCCTAATGAAGTAAAATCATCATCTCGCTTTCCAAACCAACCATCATCAAGAACAAATAATTCTATTCCAGCTTCATTTGCCTTGGTAGCAATTTCTAAGATTTTCTCTTCATTAAAGTCGAAGTAAGTTGCTTCCCAATTATTAATTAAGATCGGTCTAACTTTATCACGATGAATACCACGAACTAATCGCCGACCATACAATTGATGATAAGTTTTTGACATATCACCTAAACCTTTATCCGTATAAACCATTACAACTTCTGGTGTTTGAAATGTCTCGTCATTTTGTAACAACCATTCAAAATCAAAATCATTAATGCCCATAACAACACGTGATTGACTCGTCTGATCTACCTCAACCTCAGCTTTAAAGTTACCACTATACACAAAACTGAATCCGTAAACTTCTCCATTTCGTTCAGTTGTTTCTTTTCTCACCAATGCGATAAACGGATTTTGGTGGTGACTACTTGAACCACGACGACTTTCTACACTTTGCATACCACGTCGTAAAGGTAAACGTTCAATATCACGTTCACGTACGTGAGCTCCAGGCAAATTAATCATTTCAAAATCAGTATCCCTAAAGTCCATACTCATGGATGCTACTTTAGATAACCTCAACTTTTGTGTACCTTTATTTTCAAAGTGAACAGAACGTGTCATTGCATTTACATTATTAAATACGGTATAGGTAAGCGTGACATGCAAATTTGTCAGCTCATCACGTAAATAGAGATAAAGCGTATCCGCTTCAGACTCATCCTCAATATACGTCGCAGGAAGGCCTTGAAGCTTTTCCTTACCTTTTTTAATTTCGTGATCTAAATAACGTAAATCAGTAATTCGACCGCCATCTTCTGTTTCAATCTGAACTGCCGGAGTACGGAAGTCAGTATTACCATATGCAGGATACTCCTGTGGTAATGTGTCTAATGAGAACGTTCGATCTTCTTTATTAGGATTCCCACTAAATCCACGATCAATATATCTTAACGAACGCGGCATCGAAGTTGAACGAACCCGCTTCCCCCAGTATAGATGCGCTAAGTAGCCATCATTAACAATTTGAAATATATAACTTGATGATTTTGACTGTAAATGGAACATTTTCGTTTCATGATCAAAATAGATTGCCATATCATTTCCTCCCTATATCAACTCTAGATACCACCAAAAATAAAATTAACGGAAATTAACCCTTAACAGCTCCAGCTGCTAAACCTTTAATAAATGATTTTTGTAAAATTAAAAACAGTGTAACCATTGGTGCCATAGCAATTAGAGCTGCGGCTCCTACTAACTGCAAATTATTTGTATTTTCTCCAAAAAAGCTTGATAATGCTACCGTCATTGTCTGAACTGATTTATCTTGCAAGAAGAAGATTGCAAATTGAAAATCATTCCAAATATATACACAGGATATTATTAAAATCGTTGCGGTAATTGGTTTTAAGAGCGGAAAAATAACTCTGAAGAAAATATTCATTGTACCTGCTCCATCAATCCTTGCCGCCTCTTCCAATTCTTTAGGTACTGTCGAACGAATAAATCCAGCATATAGAAAAATAGTTAATGGTAAATATGATGCAACATTATTTAAAACGGCAATCGTTCTTGTATTCATCATTCCAATGTCTACCACTAATTGATATAACGGCACTAAAGCAGCAAGTGGTGGAATGATCATAATTGAGATAAAGAAAAAGTAGACCATCTTATTCAATTTAGTCTGACGACGCGCTAACGGGTATGCCGCTAATGAACCAATAAAAATTAACACGAGCGCCGAGAAAAATGTAATTGTTGTTGTATTAAATAATGCTGAACCTAAATTTGCTTTTTCCCAAGCTTCAGAAAAATTCGACCAATTAATTTGATCGGGGAAAAACCACTTAGAACTAAAGTCCCCTCTTTCCTTACTAGCAGTTGTAAGCAAAACATAGAAAGGGATAAAATGAACTATACTGATAACACTTGCTAAAATCGTTAACCATATTTTTGTTGATTTCTTCATTATGCTTCAACCTCCTTGCTCCGGAAATATACTAGGGCACTAAAACTGATAATTAAAATGACTACCATCATTAAGACTCCCTGCGTCGCTGCATATCCAGCATCTTGTCTTGAAAAGTATAGATTATACATATATGTTGACATTGATTGGGATGCCATACCAGGTCCACCATTCGTTAATGAAATGATTACATCAAATAACTTCAATCCACCAATAATATTAATAACCATATTAATCGTAACTGATGGCATTAATAGCGGGAGTGTAATATTTTTAAACTGTTGAAAACGAGATGCACCATCAATATTGGCTGCTTCATAATATTCAGTCGAGATACTTTGTAAACCTGCAAGATAAATAATCATTGCAACTCCAACAAATTGGAAAGTATTAACCATCACAATGATCCAAATATTCGCATCCGGGTTACCTAATAAATTCATTCGTTCAAACCCTAACCATATAAGAACATCGTTAAAAGCACCGCCTTGATATGCAAAAAAGAAATACCAAATGTACCCCATAATTAACGGACTAATAATAACAGGCAAATAAATAATTGTTCTAGCAACAGCCTTCATACGAATACTTTGATTTAATAATAAAGCGTAAAGTAAACCAATAACGTTTTGGAAAATTGTACTACCAACACCATAAAGAAGCGTATTTCTTAATACCAACCATGTATTTGGATCTTGAAGCATACGTTTATAGTTATCAAGTCCAATAAATTCATATGATTGGGAAAACCCATTCCAGTTAGTCAATGAAATTCTAATACCATCTAAAAAAGGATAGACAATAAAAAAACTTATTAATAGCAACGCTGGTAAATACATCCACCACAATGATGACTTATCTGAATTGGTTTTCTTCTTGAGTTTATCTAGTTTCCCAGCCACTTTTATCACTCCAAATCTTACAACGAGTAAGTAATACCTACTCGTTGTATTTTTTAAAAATTACTCATTTTCAAGCAAGCGTGTATATTCTTTCTCCATAGTTTCTGATACACCTTCAGGATCTAGTAGACCAGAGATTAATTCCTGAGCAGTTGTACCATAAACATCCCACATCCCACCTGGTAAGAAAACACGATCAAAATATGGCTCAACCATAACATCTGCAAACTGATCATAATCTTCTTGGAAGTAAATATCAGGAGTGACTGTCGATAGTCCTGCTGGTAAGTCCATTCCTTCAGCAAGCTGCTTCGCGATTTCTGGTTGTGCTAAAAAGTCAATAAAGCGTTTTGCTTCATCTACATATTGAGTATCTTTTGAAATAGCAAACGTATGACGTTCCCCACCAACCCAACTCATCGGACCACCCTCATGAATTGCCGGCAAAGGCATAACACCGACTTCTATATCTTCATTTAACTCATGAATAGATATAGCTGGCATTGTACCAGAAACAAAAGCAATTTTATTTTGTGCAAAGAGTTCAGCTCGTTCGTGAGTTTGTGCAGATAAAATATCAGGATTCAGCAAACCTTCTTCATGCATCATTAAAAAGTTCTCTGGTAGATAAGTGTAATTATCCCAATTAAACGATCCATCTAATAACTCTGCTGAATAATCATGATCTTCTGCTGTAATGAGTAACTGCGTCGACATTAAATCAAAGAAATACCCTAAAGCATAACGATCTGAACCCTCAAACCATAAAGGTGTGACCTCTCCGTCAGTAGTATCACGAATTTGCTTCAATACATCTATAAACTCATCAAACGTAGTCGGTACATCAATCCCTAAGTCCTCTAGTAATGACTTGTTATAAGTAAGTCCATCCTTCGCTTGATTGATTGGATAAGCATATACCTTACCATCTTCATCCGTAAAAATAGATTCTAAAGCTGGATCTAAATCCGCCACCCAATCCATATCGCGTAAATCCATTGTATATTCACCATAACGATTTACAGCCCATCCATGAGTGTCGAACAAATCAGGCATATCATTTGCAGCCATTTTAACACGTAGCATACTTTCGTATTCTGTTGTCGGTAAGTTAACATCAATTTTTATATCTGAATTTTCCTCTTCAAACTGTGCAACCACATCATTTAAAGCAGCTTGTTCAACTTCATTAGTTATGGTTGAAAAAAGTGTTAGCTCAACAACCTCTTTACTAGATGTGTTATCGTTTCCACATGCCACCAAAGTTAGAACTGTCAACATTAATACAACAAATTCTTTTAAATATTTTCTCATTTTTTAGCCTCCTACTTTGTAAGCGTTATCAAGTTTTGCATTATAAATTAACAAATTTAAAGAAAACTGCTGTACTCATGCCCTCCTTTATTTTAATAACTAGCCTATTCAATTACATCATATCACTGCACCAAAAATGTGTCAATCGTTTTCATATATTTATTTTATTGATAAGCAGTAAAACCCTTTAATTTAGGGTTGATTATAGGATTTTCGGTGGAATTAAAGTAACTCACACAGGTAAAACAAGATGAATTGCTTTTATTTGGGGTAACGTTTGACATATGGTATACTAATTATTATTAATATCAATAATTGTAAACGAGGAATGACATATGGTAGGAATTAAAGATGTTGCTAAAAAAGCCGGTGTGTCTGTCACCACCGTTTCACGAGTAATGAATAATCGTGGATATATCGGTGATCAAACCCGCAAAAAGGTTGAAGACGCCATTAAGGAATTAAATTATTCGCCAAATCAAATCGCTCGGTCATTACAATCTAATCAATCATATATTTTCGGACTCATTGTTCCTGAAATCCGCCACCCGTTCTTTAGCGAAATGGTTCATTGGATCGAGTATTATGCAAGTTTGATAAATTATAAAATTATTATTTGCAATTCTGTAAATGATAAGGAAAAAGAATCTGGCTACCTGAAAATGCTTAAAGAGCATCGTGCTGACGGTGTGATTATGTGCAGCCACACTTTAGAAACAGATGCTTACAAAAAATTAACAATACCTATTGTTTCTTTTGATCGCATTATCTCAACTGATATTCCTTATGTAGCGAGCGACAACTATCATGGTGGTGAATTGGCCACACATCATCTAATCAAAAAAGGTTGCAAAAGATTACTTCATATAGCCGGCCCTCTTAATTTTGAAATGTTATCAAATCGGCGTTATGATGCTTTTCAAGTAGTATGTTCTCGTCATCAAGTCGAGTGGGATGTATTAGAAGGTGCAAATATCAATTTAACATTTGAAGATAATTATCGTTTTGTCGAAGAAAAACTCGGTGATAATTTGATTAATTACGATGGTGTTTTTTGTAGTAACGACCTTATCGCTTATGCTTTAAGTATGTATGCCGAAAAAAATAAAATTAATGTACCGGATGATTTGAAGATTGTTGGTTATGACTACAATTCTTTCACAAAAACACTACAATCACCCAGATTGACAACGATTAAACAACCGATTGAAACGTTGGCAAAGCAACTTGTTTATTCGTTACAAAAACAAATGGAAAACAAAGGTAAGAGGGGCGCTGATCGATCAATCTATGATGTAGAGTTAATTGAAGGTGACACAACTTAACATTTTATCCAAACAAATAAAGCACAGGTTAATTCACCTTGTGCTTTATTTGTTTGCTCTTATTTAAATAATTATATCAAAGTTAACTTTAACGTCTCATTCTCCTGATAATAATAAAACTCACTAAGATCATCTGATTCAAAAACCTTCAACATCTCTTCAAAATCAGATGCCAGTTGATAATTGGTCAATTCTTCCCTAGCAATCCAAAAGACTTCACCTTCTTCAGAAGAGCTCAATTTCCCCTCAAACTGATTTGTTTTATAAAGTAAAACAACATACCGTTCATCTTCATTCGTTTGAAACTGCTTGACCCCACAAAGCATCGGTGCTTTGATCGTTAAGCCGGTTTCCTCCCAAACTTCTCGAATAACTGACTTTGTAAATGATTCACCCTTATCGATGTGCCCACCTGGAAATGTGAGACCAGGCCAATTTTTACTGACTCGATCTTGGACTAAAATTCTACCGCTATCATCAAAAACCATGCACATGTTTGTAAAAATTGCTTGTTCGCTTTTGCTCATTTGATCAACTCCGATTAATTAATACTGCTAGTCTATCACAAATTAGCTAATCAATCACAAGAGACAAAAGCCTATTTTTGTAACTATCTATTTAGGCAAACATAAGATAAACAGAGTAAGCGAACAGAATCACAACGGCGTAAACTCGTATTTAAATAAAACTAATAAATGTGTGGTGAAAAATTATGTCCATGCCAAATATTCCTGATATTGACCCGAAAATTACCCTTGATCATTGCCAAACGGTTGAACTATTGCTTTCCTCAATCGCATTAGAAGAGATTGGCTTATCTCACATCCTAAATGCTGAAGGAGAAAAGCTACAATTATTTTTGAAAACAGATCCAAAATGTTTAGGAGACTTCCTCAAGATTAACGATAGTGTCCATAAAACACTGAGAACGATTGTCAAATCGCAAATACTACTCCATTTCAAATTGGAAGATGTCATTACTTTAGACAGAGAAGAATGTCATAAGAAGCCAGGTAAATATAAAATGCTTCCGGAAAATTTAAATCCGAAAGCATTTAGAGTTAATCATGATTTATTTAGTTTTCTATGCATTAACAGCTTGAGGTTTTTCCTCTTCTTGCTTTCCTTTTTCAAACAAGCTCTTAAAGCGGCTTGAAATACCTAATAGTTTTTGTTGGAGATCCATTGCTGGCTCTAGATTACGAATACTGATTTGATAAGACCTAATCATCGCAATGGTTATAATGGGATCAATCAAGGCCCGCTTCAATACAGTTGTCAGAATATACGCACCGATAATCGCAAAAAATCCAAAAACAGTGCCGAGTCCAGGCGTATTTTCTGATAATATTCTAGAGACAAACATCAATGGAAAGGCAAAGACAAGAAAGGAAACAATGTTAAATACATAGATAAAGACAACAGACCCTGTAGCTGTCTTTAAGATTCCTTTCCAGCTCTGTGCATACAGGACAACTCCATCACTAGCAGACTTCCAAACAGACTCATCATACCCTTCTGCTTTACGCAAGAAAATATAGCCAACAATTGCTTCATCGATATATCCACTACAATCACACCTTTTCCTGTTTTTCAATTTTACGCAGCGATAATCATTTTAATGTGAAAAATTAACTCTTTTCTAGATTAAAGAACCTCCTTAAGAAACCATACGTAACTTAAGGAGGTTTATTCTAATCTTATCAATCGTTTATTCAGATTAAACTGGTTTGTGTTCATTCCACGATTCACGACTCTTTATTGATTTGCTCCTCAGCGATTTGACTGATGATCGGTAACTTAAAGTATTTATTTTGATATGCTTGCCACATCACATAAACCACTAAAATCATGGTGACAGGTGATAAAAGTAACCCTATCAACCAACCGATAAAAGGAATAAAAGATAAAACAGTATAAATTAGAATTAAAGCAACAGATAGACCAATAGATTGAATCGCGTGATACCTGACAAATTTATTCTCTTTTTCAATCAAAAGAAAAATAATCCCCGTGACAAATCCAACTAAATAAGACAACATACCCGCTAAATTTTGTTCCATCCCTGATGACGTTGGTTGTTTTTTTTCTTCCACAGCCTCTTCTTCAAAAATCGTTTGTTTGCCCATATCTTTACTCATTACATTCACTCCTCCTAAAAATTAATTATTTTTTATTCATTACATCTAGATTGTAAAAAACTTAAGTTAAAACGGCGTTAAATATACTATAAAAAGTGTTTTTTATAATGTTTCGCTGGAAAGTATGCATCACTTCAGTCGCAAAAAAGATAGATCCTCCAAAATTTAACCTAGATTTAACCTTTAGACGCTATAATGAGGTGAGTTTAATGATGGTAAATGAATTGAATTATTTTCTATTCTTGAAAATTCTGAATTATCATGTACTATATAGGTATATAATTAAATTAAAGACACCCTATCTAGTAAAAAGATGATCGAGCCACTCTCTAAAACCACGTGCGAAAAGGAGGTGAATCAAATGGAAAACGCATTGATTATGATCGTCGAGGATGAAGCTGGCATTCGTGAAATGACTGAAAAATTTTTAGTGAAAGAAGGGTATCGAGTCGTTTCTTTTAGCAGTGGAGAAGAAGCGTTAGAAAATCTGACAGATACGAATCCACATTTGATCTTATTGGATATTGAAATGGACGGAATTGACGGCTTTACAGTCTGCCAAGAAATACGTAAAAAATTAACCGTACCTATCATCTTTTTAACGGTACGTCGTGACACAATTGATAAAGTAAAATGTTTTGAGTATGGTGGCGACGATTATGTGACAAAGCCATTTGAATTTGAAGAATTACACGCTCGAATCAAAGCAAATATTAGGCGTTATTACACTTACCCCAAAGAAGATCGAGACATTTTAAAATACGGTAACTTGGAAGTGCATTTGCATAACTATAAGTGTTTTTTAAATGGCAAATCTATCAATCTATCAACGAAAGAAATGGCTCTCCTTGTCTTTTTAGCCAAACATCCGAATCGAGTTTGGAGTCAAGAACAACTCTATGATCAAATTTGGCAAGAAGATGCGATTGGCAATTTTGAAACAGTGAAAGTGCACATCAATTATTTACGACGTAAACTGGAAGAAGATCCATCATCCCCAAAATATATTAAAACAGTTCGGGGATTCGGCTATTTATTCTCTGCATAGTGGGAGGCAACGATCGGTGGACAAATTCATTTGTAAGATCACTTTATTTTTTGTCATCATTCTTTTTATTGCTCTTTTTATAGGAGATCATGCTAACGCCCAAAATAGTAAACCGATTATCCTAGATAATGAAACAGATTGGATCGATTTATATCAAGGTAGTGATTTACTTAAGGATCGAAAAAGCAGTTTCTCCATCGATGATGTAACAACAGGCGACTTGGCTGATCAATTTGTTCCAGCCGATCAAATGGAACAAAAAATCGGCTTCTTTGATACGTCTACATGGATTCGATTTGAAGTAGACAATCAATCAGATCAACAGAGTTGGCTGCTCGAATTTGCCTTCCCTCTTATTTATAATCTGCAAATTTTCACCGAGGAAGATCACGAACTGGTCTCTCTTTTTCATACAGGGGCAGATTTTCCCTATCATCAGAGAGAAATTGATCATCGCAACTTTGTGTTTGAGTTGGATATAGAACCCGGGCAATCGAAGACCTATTATGTTGTCGCAGCTGGTGGCGGGGATCTCCATCCGCCAATTAGCATTTGGGATAATGATGCCTTTATCGGAAAAACGCAAAGAGAATTTACGTTACTCGGTATTTTTTACGGTGCAATCCTTGTGATGATTTTATATAATTTCTTTTTATATTTAAGCTTGCGATTTAAGAGTTATTTGTACTATGTACTCGTCATCACCTGTACACTCCTTGCAAAAATGTCGATTAACGGGGTTGGCTTTCAATACCTTTGGCCTCATTCACCTGTGTGGAATCGGACGGCCGCTCCTTTTTGGGTGGCTCTTGCCTGTATTTTCATTGTCTTTTTTACGAAAGTTTTCTTAAATGCTGGACACCACGTTCCTACCTTCAAAAAATTATTTTACCCATTAATTATTTTAAATAGTTTAGTTATTCTCTCAATGCCATTTTCTCAATATGTTGCTCTTTATTTTATGGTATTAGCCTCTTTCACGACTTTCACTACTGTTTTAACCACAGCAGTTATCTGTCTTAGACGCGGTGTTAGGCAAGCGCGCTTCTATATTGTCGGTTGGTTTGTTTTCTTAACAGGTGTGTTTATTACCATTTTAGAAAGACTAGTGGTTCTGCCTTATTCGATTTATACCGAGTACGCCGGTCAATTTGCCATCACAGTTGAAGTCATTTTACTCTCTTTCGCCTTAGCAGATAGTTTTAATATCATGCGAAAAGAAAAAGCAATTGCAGAAAGAAAAGCAACAGAAAGTCAACAACTCGCTTTAGATAATTTAAGAAAAACGGACAAGCTGAAAGATGAATTTCTCGCCATCACTTCCCATGAGCTCAGGACCCCATTGTATGGCATCATCGGGATAGCAGAATCTCTTTATGATGGAGTAGCAGGCGAATTATCACTCGATTTAAAACAACAATTATCATTGATTGTCTCGAGTGGCCACCGGTTAATGGATTTAGTCAATGAGATTTTAGACTTCTCTGAGTTAAAATATAATTCACTCAAACTGCAGCTAAAGCCTGTGTCAATCAATGGGGTGATTGATATTGTGATTGCCCTATCTAATCCTTTAGTAAAAGAAAAACCGATTCAACTCATCAACAAAATTGATCAACAATTGCCACCAGTCCGCGCTGATGAATACCGTTTACAGCAAGTCTTTTATAATTTGATAGACAATGCAATCAAATATACTGATGAAGGTAAAATTACAATTTCGGCAACGCTCGAGAATAAGCAATTAATGATTCATGTGACCGATACAGGCCAAGGCATTCCTGAAGATGAGCTAAATGTCATCTTTCAGCCATTTGAACAAGGTGATGCCTCCTTAACAAGAAATGTTGGTGGACTCGGAATTGGTCTTAATATTACAAAAAATTTAATCGATCTACATGGCGGACATCTAGATGTGCAGTCAACGGTTGGAAAAGGAACCACCTTTTCTATCGCTCTACCGCTATTTCAAGATGCTGTTGCACCAGTAGAAAATATCAATGCTTTTAAAGAAGTCAGCTTAATTGAAGAAAATTTATTGGAAAATGGACAGCAGGAATTTGTTCAAATGGATATGGAATCAAATGATCAGAGACCAACCATTCTTATTGTGGATGATGAAACGGTTAATTTACAAGTCCTCACAAACCAACTTACACTAAATAACTATCATGTGTTAGCTGCTCATAAAGGTGAAGATGCACTCGACATCATCGATCAACAAAAGATTGATTTAGTTATTTTAGATATTATGATGCCAGACATGTCCGGTTATGAAGTGAGCCAAACGATTCGGAAAAATTTTTCATTGATGGAATTACCTATTTTAATGTTGACTGCTAAAAATCAATTAGAGGATAAGTTCTTATCATTTGAGGCTGGAGCAAATGATTATTTAGCGAAACCGTGCAATAAACAAGAACTGCTTTCACGAGTTAAAACGCTCATCCATGCGAAAAAACTAAGCGAGGATTTAATGATGTTGAATCAGGAATTGGGTGAGAGAGTTAAAGCGAGAACAAAAGAATTAGAGATAGTTAACAGCGATTTGAAAGTAATGAATGAGAAATTAATGAAGATGGCAGAATCAAGGCGTCAATTGCTATCAAATATTGCCCATGAATTAGGGTCACCAACGACAATTATTCACAACTACATGCAATCGATTCAAAAAGGATTAGTCGCTCTTGATGATCAACATTATCAAAAACTCGTCTTCGATAAAATAAATGTCCTAAATCGATTGATTAATGACCTTTTTGACTTGTCAAAACTTGAAGCTGGGAAATCAGATTTAAATATTAAAGAGATTCGATTAGATGAATGGCTAGAACAAGTTTACTATCAAGCGGAATTAACGACAGAATTACAAAATAGAATCTTTAGAAAGCCATCTGTTCCCGCTTCATTTAGACATTATATTTGTTATATCGATATCGAACGAATGGATCAACTGTTCTCCAACCTCATATCGAATGCGATAAAAAGTACGGATGAAGAAACTGGAGAAATCGCCATTGATGCACACTTAAAAAGTGACACTAGCGTCATCATTTTAGTAAGGGATAATGGGATAGGGATCAGAGAAGATATTTTACCGGATATTTTCGACCGATTTTATAAAGGGCCGAATCGAAAATCAAACCGCAGACAAAATGGTGCGGGTTTAGGATTAGCGATTGTTAAACAAATTATAAAAAGTCATCGCGGTAAGATCAGTGTGGAAAGTGAACTCGGTGTGGGAACTGAATTTACGATTACGCTGCCTCTCATTAAAAGGCCAATTTAGTAAATGAAATTTTTCAAAAGAAAATGTCATTCAGTGAAACTCAAATTCACTGAATGACATTCTTTTTTACTCTTCGGTTTCCATCGGGACAAATATAATCGTAACTGTCGTATTATATTCTTCCTCTTCAGCTAAAGTGTTTACCGTAACAGTTAAGTTTCCATCATTTCTCTCTGCGCTAAAGGTTTTATTTAGTAAGCCTTCTCCTGCAAACTCCATTATATTTGGTTCCGAAGTAAATACGGTACTACTGTTAAAATAATTTTCATATAATGACATGACGTCATCATTCGATGCGTTTGTTGCATAAACGACTGAAACATTTCCTTGAATCGAACTTGATTGATATACACTTGCATCATCAGTAATAGGTATATCTCCCGGAAGAGCATCAGGGACACTTAAATTTTGTCCGAAAGACATTCCTTCGTCATCTTCATCCATGCCAAACCCTTCAAAGTGGACCTGACCTTCATCTTCATCAAGTGTGATACTATGTGTACCGCCTTCCCCATCTGTGAATGTCACACCATCTTTTGAAAGTTTCAGCTTATTCCCATCACCAATCGGAATATTAAAGCAACCTGTAAGAATAATAAGAGCAGTTCCCAACAATAAAACTTTTTGTATCATTTTCACTTTGTAATGCCTCCTTTTAATTTAATAATTCATCTGAGAATTCTAAATCAACGGTCATACCGACTTGATTTGGATAGGTGCCTTCTCCCTCGGGAGCAATAAAGAACACCGACGTTCCATGCCAACTCCCTGTTCCATAATCATCATTAAAGGAAAATTCAAGCTCAGCCAACACATTTGGCTTTATAATTCCTTCTATTGCAACATAGTGAATATCAGCTTGATAATCTTCTAGAAAATCAAGATGTTTAATAATCGCTTCATTGATGGATGTATCTGTTAAAAACGTCCCAGACCAACTTGAATAAGTCGGCATATCCAATTCATTTACCAAGTACCACTCATACGGAAAAATCCGTGGGAATCCGTGTCTGACATGCAGTAGATCGATTTCTCCACTTCGAATCTTATCAATACTCGATATCACTTGACTCTGATCAAATAAATCATCATTGTCTCTCACTCGGCTCAATGTCTGGTCGTAATCACTCGGCAGTGAACGTGTTCGATTTTGTGCAACTTGGGTGGTACCCTGCATTTCAGCTAACTCTTCTTCTGAGACCATCGTGTCAGGATCTTCACCGTAAGTTTCACCATCAGAACTGGGCAAAATTATTGTACTGACTCTGATCACACCATCATCATCTGTATAATATTCAAAAGACCCGTCCCACTGTTCATAACCATAATCTTGGCTAAACTCTGTGAGATGCACGAGATCATTTCCTTCACCATAATGTTCATGGGTGACATTCTCGAACTGCGTCCCAACATAATGGGCTACCGTCTCAACATCTAGTGGAAGCCTAAAGTAAAACTGTGCTTCGTACTGATTCGCATTATGATCAGCTGCATTATCCTCGACTAAGACCCAATGATAAGGAACATCTAGATAGATCCCATTCGGCAACTCTATCCTCTCAAACCCTTTTGCTGTCAACCATTCATCAAAAGGAAGATGCCCAGTTTGCTCGCTGGAACTTTCGCTAGCCTCATCTGCACTTTCATTTTGATCATCGCTCGGAGCTTCCTCGTCGTCTTCTACCAAATTCTCTTGATCTAGATTCTCACTCTCCTCTTCTAGATTTTGATCGTCGCCTTCAATTTCGGCTGTCTCTTTATCCAGTTGCTGATCCAGTAGTTGACCAGCTTTATCTAACAAGTCCCCTACTTCATCACAACCAGATAGTAATAACATTAAAAAACTACTGAAAATAATCATTATCCATTTTTTCTTCATAAAACCGCCCTCCTTTTATGCCATTTAATTCAAGACATAATCATTGATCATCTTCACTATAAAATATGTAAGTTAAAACGGCGTTAAGAATTGAGGATTTTATAAAGAAATTGCATTTGAGGTCGGTATTGGTGATGCCCCATATTTTAATCGGTTGTTTAAGAAGAAAACAGACATGACACCTTTAGATTATCGAAAAAACGGCTAGAATGTTTTTGTAAGATTGATATTGCTTGACGGAGTAATTTGAGTTAAGTAAGCTTGTTAAGAGTAGTCATAATTGGTTATTCACTAGGAAGTTTTTGATTATTAGAGCATCTATTACATGGACTGTATCTTTTTTTAAAAAAACTACTCTAGTTCATATTCAGTTAATATTTGCATGTTACGCTATTTTTGTTATTTTTGTTGATGAAATTTTTTTAAAGGGAGATACACGATATGCTACAGATTAAAAACATTACGAAAACTTACGATACAGGTGCTTTACAACAAAAAGCACTCGATGATGTCAGCTTTAATCTTCGAGATAATGAATTTGTGTCAGTGCTTGGCCACAGTGGCTCAGGAAAAACAACACTTTTAAATATTATTGGCGGATTAGACAACTATGATAGTGGTGACATTATCATTAATGATATATCTACAAAGAAATATACAGATCGCGATTGGGATTCTTACCGCAACCATTCTGTTGGTTTTGTTTTTCAAAGTTACAACCTTATTCCACACCAGACGGTATTATCAAACGTTGAATTAGCTTTAACGCTATCAGGTATTTCCTCAAGTGAGCGAAAAGAAAGAGCTGCTAAAGCTTTGGAGGAAGTTGGCTTAAAAGACCATCTTCATAAACTTCCAAATCAATTATCAGGTGGTCAGATGCAAAGAGTGGCAATCGCTCGTGCATTGGTCAATGAACCAGATGTTTTACTTGCGGATGAGCCAACAGGTGCCCTGGATACCGAAACAAGTATTCAAATTATGGAACTACTGAGGGAAGTAGCTAAAGATCGTTTGGTGGTAATGGTCACACATAACCCTGACCTCGCTCATGATTATTCAAATCGGATTATCAAATTACAGGATGGGAAAATCATTTCAGATTCACACCCCTTAAATATTGAAGATGAGGATGCAACCCAATCAATCCATAAAAATATGGGTAAATCATCAATGTCGTTTTTAACAGCTCTATCTTTGAGCTTTAATAATTTGAAATCAAAAAAAGGAAGAACTTTCTTAACGGCATTTGCTGGTTCAATTGGGATTATTGGAATCGCGTTGATTCTTTCCCTTTCAACAGGTGTAAATGATTATATTGATGATATTCAACAAGATACAATGACCGCTTATCCGATAACGATTGAAGAACAATCAATTGATCTAGATAGTTTAATGGAGATTCAAGATGAAGCGATTAGCGATATGGCGACGGCAGAAGAAGAAAGCGCTGATCGTGACTTAGATGGCGTGTACTCGAATGCGATGACTCTCGAACTCATTAGTAGTACAACTTCAACCTTTGAAGAGAATAATTTAACGTCTTTCAAAGAATATCTAGACGACCCATCAAATGTGATCGAACCTTATGTTGGTGCGAATGGAATCGTGTATTCTTATGACGTGAAGTTTGATTTTTTCACGTACGATGAAGAAGACACACTGATCAATACTGATGGAAGCACCTTTAGAGAAGATGAGTCACAAGGGATGCCTTCTATGGAAATGCCTGAGAGTCCTTTCATGCCTTCTAGAAGCAATGTAAGTGAACTTATTCCCGGAATCGAAGGTAACCTCATTAGCCAAGTCATTATAGATAATTATGACGTTTTAGCTGGTGATTGGCCTGAAGCCTATGATGAAGTCGTTTTGAACGTCGATCAAAATCATGAAATCGAAACATCTAAACTTTATGAATTAGGCATCTTACCTGCCAGTGAGTATGAAGAGATTTTAGATCAAATTGATCAGGGAGAGAAAGTTGAACTTGAATCTCAAAAATTAAGTTATGAAGAAATAATGGATCATTCCTTCTATTTAATCCCGGCAAGTGATTATTTTGTAGAAGACGACAATGGGTACTTCCAAGATATATCAGAAGATGATGTAGCTGTTGAAAACTTGATCGAAGAAAGTGCAATTGAAATCAAAATCGTCGGCATTGTCAAACCTGTTGAAGATGCAACAACTGCAGATATTTCAACACCAATTGCCTATACAAATGCGTTAACACAACATTTAATTGACTATGCAAATGAAAGTGACGTTATTCAGGCACAAGAAGCTTCACCAGAGATCAATATTTTAAATGGTTTACGTTTTGAAACAGTTAATGATGAGCAAAAAATTGAAGATACGCTAGAATATCTTGATAGCTTCACGATTAGTGAAAAAGCCGAATTTGCCCGTTCCATGCAAGATAGAAGTGGCGAATCTGAGCAAATGCCTGGTGAAATGCCAGCAATGAGTGAAGAGCAACTAGCAGCTGGTTTTGATGGTTTAGTTGAAAGCTTCGATTCAGAAACATTATTATCTATTTATGATAACTCAATTTCGCCGGGTAATTATGATGATAACATGGCAAATTTCGGAGCAATTAGCTTAGATGCACCATCTTCAATTCGTATTTATGCAGATAATTTTGAAGATAAGGAAGCTATTTCTGCTGGCATTGATACTTATAACGCTTCTGTAGATGAGGAAGAAAAAATCACTTACGCAGACTTTGCAGGTCTGATCATGTCTTCGGTAACTGAAATTATCGACGTGATTACGTATGTATTAATCGCATTCGTTAGTGTGTCATTAATTGTGTCATCGATTATGATTGGGATCATCACTTATATCTCAGTCCTAGAGCGAACAAAAGAAATCGGGATCCTACGAGCCATCGGTGCTTCCAAAGGAAATATCTCGACAGTCTTCAATGCTGAAACATTTATTATTGGTTTATTCTCAGGATTGCTAGGTATCGGAGTGACCTATTTATCTCATATTCCTATAAATATGATTCTTGAGGCCTTGCTCGGAGAAGGCGTTCAAGCAAGCTTATCAATGACAAGTTCAGTTGTATTGGTTATTCTAAGTGTGATTTTATCCTTTATTGCTGGATTAATCCCTTCAAGACAAGCGTCTGAAAAGGACCCTGTTGATGCCTTAAGATCTGAATAATTTTCAAAATCTATCAAGAGTCAGTGATAAATTTAGAATAAACCCCATTAAGATGAAATGAAACATAATTAAAAACTGGAATGTCTCATCTTTGATCGATGATTCATTCCAGTTTACTATTTCTATTTATACTTTCTCTTAATCTTCGGCACAATCTCCGGAAGTGCCTTCATGAGTTTCATATTATGTTCTAATAGATTGCTCGTTTCAGGATTATCAATCGAATCATAATCAACGTTACGAGTCAGCTCATCGATATAAGGTATATCTCTTGGGTTTGATGCAGAATAAGTTTCGATTGCTTTTTCGAAAATGACCTCATTCAGTCCCCACTTTTGCGACACTTGATAAATTTCAGCTTTTAATTTACTTTCCTTCCACGCCTCATAGGCATCATCAAAATGCATGTTGCTCGGAACGTTCTGAGGCTCTAATTCCTCTTTAACGAATTGCTTCAATAGTTCAGCTTGTTCATATTCACCCAAGTTACTTAGCTCATTTATCTGTTGATAGATGAGTCGTAAGGTTTCCGCATCGACTGTTTGTTTACCATCTCTTGATGTCGCTTTTTCGCCCATCAGTTGCACAATATAATGAGCATCAATCTTTTGGGTGCCAGCCAGTTTTGCTTCTCCTAAAGGTAATACTGGATGGTGCTCTTCTTCAGTATCCTGGTCATCTCGTGTCAAGTTACGATACGCACCGACATAACGCATCCAGTCATGTTCTGTCACGCCAAATCCTTCATCTACCCACTCGAATTCATAATATTGCTGAATCGTATTGAGCTGACCATTTGCCTCTTTAAAAGCTTGTACAAAAGCTTCTTTTGCCTCTGCATCTTTTTCTAAGGATTGCCATGCCGTTGGGTCTTGTAAAATTTCTCTCACTTGTTGGGATTGTTTAACGAACTGATCAACGGCAACAGGGTAAGGTTCGACAATGGCCTTACTACTCTTGCCACCACTTCCATATAAAATTAACGCGTCATTCACCGTTTCTTCTGTGATTCTTGGGTATTGGAAATTAACAATCGTCCCAAATTCCTTTTCTTTGCCGTAAATTCGATTCGTCCTTGAATAAGCTTGAATCAAACCTTGAAGTGCAAGAGAACGATCAACATATAGCGTATTAATAAATTTCGAATCATAACCTGTTAGGAGTTGATCCGCCACAATCACGAGATCGATGTTTTTCGGATTTCTCCCACTTCCTCCACGCGTTGCTCGTTCGACGACATCCTCATAGTACGCGTCTTCTCCTCGGCGTCGATCGCCGTATGCATACTCAATTCCTGTAAAACTCGCATAATCTTTAAACATCGTTTGAATCAATTTTGGATCAGTCGGCTCTGTATCGGCATCTGTGCCAAAACTAAACGTCATCGCCACGTTAATCGAGATATCATCACGTTCAGCTAATTGCTTTTGGAACTCTTTATAGTAAGCAATGACACGCTTTTTGTAGGCAACCGTTAAGATCGCATTGAAAAACTTCTGTTGTGATTGTTCTTCCCAATGATTTAAGATTTCCTCAACCACTCTTGGGATGTGTGTCTCATCATGATAAAAAAGTAACTTTCTTCTTTTGGCTTCTTTTTCAATCTCTAATTCTGACAGCTCATGCACTTGTCTTTCGAGCTGTCTTCTTGAAACAGTGGGTTGTTCTTCGACTAAACAATCGACAATTTGTTCCCTTAACGCTTCATAGCTTTCAAATTCACCCGTATTAATGTAGTCCACATGAAAACCTAACACGTTTCTATCGGCAATCGCCTCATCAATTGTATAGCTATGCAACTCAGGTCCGAAAAGTTTTTCTGTTGTATCAATGAGCTCACTTTTCTCATTGATCATGCCCCTGCTTTTATTTTCATCAAACAATGGTGTCCCTGTAAAACCGTAGAAAAGCCCGTTTTTTCTAAAGTAGTTTTTAATCGTCACCATCATATCGCCCATGGTTGTCCGGTGGGCTTCATCAATGATAAAAACGATTTTCTTATCTGCTAAACTCTCATCTTTCGCTTCAACTAAATCTTTGACTAGATTATTTAATTTAAAAGTCGTCGTAACAACAATCCCTGTGCTAGCTGATAATAACAGCTTACGTAATTGATAGGTATGGGCTGTATCGTCAACCGTCACCGATTCATATTCGGCATAGGCTTTGAAATTCTCACTCGTTCGACTATCGAGTTCTCTCCTGTCGACTAAGAAGACAACATTATCAAATCCTGCTTTTGTTGATAAAAATAAAGCTGTTTTAAAACTCGTAATCGTCTTCCCTGAGCCCGTCGTATGCCACACATAGCCACCATGAGGAATCTGGTCATCATTATCCCATCCTATCGCAGCCCGTTCGACCGCTTGTAAAGCATGGACCTGATAGGACCGTAACAACATATGCTTGCGATCTTCTTCTTGATTCGCTTCATCGATCACTAAATAATCACCGACCATTTGGTGTGCCATCGGAATCATTAAAAAGTGGCCGATCACATCTTCCCAATGATTGATTGGTTGATTATGTTTATCCGCCCAATGAAAAACAAAACTTGGGTTAAAAGCGTTAATTGACTTTGGTGTCGCAAAATAACGTGTCGCCACTTCAGAAGTGATCACCATCATTTGCGAAAAAGCCATAAAATTATTGACATACTCACCATCAGCATAATAGCGCTTGAACTGATTAAAGGCCTCTTCTAACGACTTATCCGTCCGCTTTTGTTCAATATTAATCAGCGGTAGGCCATTAATGAGTAAAATCAGATCAAAACGATTTCCGTTTGGCGTCTCAACTTCTCTTGCGATATTATAGCTTGAAATCCCACCACGTACTTGTGCCTTTTTAAAAATCGTTAGCGTAATGTGTTCACGTGTGACATCAGGATGGTTGTCCCGATAAATGCCATCGATTTTTCCAGTCGATTGTTCCATTGCCAAAATTTTTGCGGCTTCATAGCTATTATCAATTTGCGATACTTTAGCCATCACTTGTGAAAACTCATTATCTGTTAATGGAACGCCTTCTAAAACATCTGCATTCATGCGATTCAGTTCCTTACGCCAATGGTTGACGAGCGTGGCGACAGTCACTTTTTGTTTCGTTCCATCTAGAAAATCTGGTGCTTTCCACTTGAATTGTTGTAGTTTTGCAACAAACTGATCTTGAAAAGCTCTCTCCGCTGCATTCTTACGTCCATTACTCAATCGTGCGCCTCCTCTCTACACAAACATTTCTTCTAAATAAGCCTCTTTCATTTTCTTTAGCTTCTCTAACTTTTTTTCTTCGGTTGCAATTTGGTCATCTAAGTTTTTGAAAAATTGACCGATTTTATGTTGTTCATTAATATTGCTTGGGATATAGCAGTATTGATTTTGTAGAATAGTAAAATGACGCTTATATCCTTCTGATTTAGGCAGATATTTTTTTAGCAAAACGAACAAAAATTCCCCAGGGACTTTTTCAATTTCTAATATTTTTATGCCATCAGTGGCTATTAAAAATGGCCTGTTAGGTTTAAATAGCGATAGTGTATGATCACCAAATAAAACTACATTACTATATTCTTTAAAAGGAGACTTATTAGAGTAGCCAACGATTGGAGTGTCTCCCTGCTGAATAACTTCATATTTCCCATCTGATTTTGGTTTTGCTAAATATGATTTAAATGAGTGTGTTTTCATTATATTTGAAAACAGATGACGCTCCCAATCTTCATCAAATCCTTTAAACCTTCTATTTGGTACAGTTTCGCCTTCTTGTGGGAACATTTCGGTTAAATAAGCAGTTTTTAATGCTTTTACTTTAGCAATCTTTCGCTCTTGATTTGCAATTCTATCATCTAAAACCTTAAAAAACTCACCGATTTTTTGTTGTTCCTGTAATACCGGTATCATAAGTTTGTATCTCGAATACTCTTGAGCATTAATACCCGGCTGTCCTGATCGTTGCGATGTTACACTGACAAAATGATTGTATTGTTTTGTCAAAGTATTTTGGAAAATAAATTCAGAGTCATATTCATTTTTAATTCTTGCTTTAATCAAAAAGCCAGCAAAGTAAACTTTTCCATCTGATGTTTCATATTTATATGTCTTTCCAACACTCGCACCAGTTCTAGCAAACAATATATCTCCTTCAGATAAAATATAGTCGTCAGATACTGTATAATCGATACTAGGTGAAGTTAAATTGCTTTTTACAAATAACCTTGTATCATCATCGATATCAGTAATTCTAATGTACTTATTTTTACCATCAAATTTTTTAGATTCTGCGTTTAATCCATATTGAAAAGAATCACTCAGATCCCCTAAACTTATTTCTATCCATTCTTCTATAAAGTTCTGAAACCTTTTCTTCGGGACTAGCCTCTTCTCTCCCATCATTCTGTCACCACCAGTTCTTGCATCATTTCTTCAAATTGTGCTTCTAGTGCTTTGCTTTCTTCTTCAATCGTCTCCAACGTATCTGCATATCTTTCCTTTAATTCTTTCAATGTATCTAGTTCATTTTTAAGTGGTGCTTCTACTAGTTTGGTAAGGTCAGCTATTAAGTTTCCAAACCATTTTTTATACATCAACTGATCAATTTCATCATTTGTTAAGTTTTCAATTCTTTCTTCCACTTGTTCCGCTAATTCCTTATCTTTCTCTCTGATTGCTCTGTTTAATGATGACTTTTCATCCAATAGCTTTCTTACCTTTTCTAATAGAGTATGTTCTTCCGTTCCTTCTTCAACTTTTTTCAGCTCTGCTCTGACAGCTGTTATCGTGAAGTCATCTTCTCTCGCATTTAATGCATCACTCAACGCCGCTTCTTCATCACTTTCCTCAACTTTCGCTGCTTCTACAAGTTCAGTGATTTCTTCATTATGAGCTGCTAAGGCATCTTTTTTCGATTCCAGATCATTTAATTCTTCTGTATAAAGCTCTTTAAGGATCAATTCATTTGGCACGATGGCTCCTACCCAGCCATCTTGTTCTGTTCGTTTCTTGTTCCCAGAGCCTTTCGTGACCAGATTCGGCTCACGTGTTTTTCCAACCGTATAAAAATCACTAATCGCAATCTTTTCGGTGTCTTCTGCAAGGGAGTTTTCCCATAGCTCTGCAATAATTTGATAGCCATCATACGTACTCACATGATTGAATTGCCTTAAAAGCTGTTTGATTTCAGTTAACATTTCTTCTTTTAATGGATCAATATCATCGACGTCCGAGATTGTTTTTAACTTTTCCCAATACGTGTCCATGTAGGACTTGGTCACTTCTGACAGTTGATTGATTTGTTGGTTTACATTTTCATCTGTTAAAATTTCCTCTGTCAAGTCGTCAATCGATTTTGTTAATTCGACATAACCAGGACGTACTTCTTTCAAATTTTCATATAAAACGTCTTTTGTCAGATCATGCAAGACCGTTAATTTTTCAATTTGCCTTAATGGAATACCACCGTATAAATGGGCATCGACATCGTGAGAAATCTCTTCATCGATTGGTTCAATATAACGCGGGATATTTAGGTTGTACTCATTTTCTTTGATTTCTTTTTGTGTCGCTTCATGGCTATAGCCCGCTTCTGTCGTGCGCTCAATATAGGTGTCAACAATTTTTGCGATATCTTTTTCTTGAAGGACATTTTGCTTCCCTTCCTTCACAAAAGATTTTGACGCATCAATCATAAGCACAGGTTGATTTAACGCGCGATTTTTCTTTAAAATCATGACGGTTACTGGGATGCCAGTGTTGGTGAATAACTTATCTGGTAAGCCGATCACCGCATCGATATAGTTTTTGTCCAATAAACGCTTACGAATTTCTCCCTCAGTACCGCCACGAAATAGAACGCCATGTGGTAAGACGATAGCCATCGTACCCTCTTGGTCTAAGTGGAATAATCCGTGTAATAAAAATGCATAGTCCCCTTTAGAATTTGGTGGGAGTACACCCGCTATTTCAAAACGTGGATCCGTAACCTTTAAATCTTCACCATTCCAATTTTTAACGGAGTATGGTGGGTTCATCACGACGGCATCAAATTGAACGCCTTCATTTGGACGTTCAGGATCTTCAGGCCAGTCCTGACCTAATGTATCCCCATTTTTGACCGTCATTCTCTCTGGTCTGACCCCATGTAATAGCAAGTTCATTCGAGTTAAGTTATATGTAGCGGTATTTTTTTCTTGACCATAATAATGCAGATTTTTTCGGTTATCTTTGGTGAGGTGACGGCTGACCGTTAACAGCAAAGATCCCGATCCCACGGTTGGATCGTAGATGGAGTTCACTTCTGTTGTTTTCGCGACAATCTGTGCCATGACTTCACTGACCTGGCGGGGTGTATAGAACTCTCCCGCTTTCTTTCCAGATTCCATCGCAAATTGGCCGATTAAGTATTCGTAAGCATCGCCTAAGACATCGCCTTTTTGTAGAGAAACCATATTTAAATCGGCAAATAATTCGATTAATTTGCGAATGTTTTTACTGCGGGCATTTAGATTACTGCCTAAAGCCGTATCGGTTAAATCAATCGTCGAACTAGCGAAAAGGCCTTTAAAGTCATCACTACCTCCAGTTGTTGCAACGGTTCGTTCAAAGCTTTGAAGACTTTCCGTCACTTTTTCTAATTCAAATGTACCTTCTCGGATATCTTTTAGCCATGTCTGGTATAAGTATTGTGGTTGTACGTGGTAACCCAGGACTTTTTGGATCATATCAATCAAGTTTTCACCATAGCTGTCATAAGCCTCATGATAAGCGTGAACCAATTCCTCTTCAGTTCCTTTAATGCCACTTGTCGTTGCAAATGTTTCTAGCGTTTTATCGCTAAGGAATTTGTAGAACATTAAACCGAGCATATAGTCTTTGTAGCGGCTCGCATCCATTGAACCACGCAGGTCATTGGCACCGTTCCATAATCTTCTTTTGATATCGTCTGACGTAATCATCGTTACTCTCCTTTAAACTTTTTAGTTTTCTATGTAAGTTGAATTTTTCTATGAACAGGTCTAAACGAATAGTCCTATACCTTAATATTACAACATTTCTATATCTTCGCACAAGCTATGAGGAATTTAGAGCTCTTTAAGTTTTTAGTGTAGTTTGTTAAAAAAGAAAACAAGTGAGGGAAGTAGTTTTGCAAGAAAAAAGGCTCCATTAAATAATAAAATTTAATTAGAGACCTCATTTACTCATTATGCTTTTATATCAAAATAACCCCTGGAAATTTATCGGTTCATCCATTGATGTTTTTTAGCGATATTAACGGCTTCAATGCGTGATTGAGCACCTGTTTTACTCAATATAGAAGAGATATAATTGCGTACAGTTCCCTGAGAAAGGAAGACTGCCTCTGCAATTGCACTGGTTCTTTTCCCCTCAGCTATTGCCTGCAAAACATCGATTTCTCTCTCAGTTAGTGGGTTGTTTTCCGTTCTTAGAACATGACGAACTAATTCAGGATCATAGACTGTTGCGCCTTTAACTACCGCATTAATCGTTTCTGTTAATCGGTCCGTCGGGCTATCTTTAAGTAAATAACCCTGAACTCCGATACGAACCGCTGTCTCAAAGTAGTTTTGCCTAGCAAAAGTCGTTAAAATAATGACCTTCGTATTTAATGATTGGATCTCCTCAGCCACCTCTAACCCTGTTCGTTTTGGCATCTCTATATCTAAAATCGCTACATCTGGCTTTAATCTTAGGATATCCTGAAGGGCTGATTCACCATAATGCAATCACTTCCCCCTCGTAAATACTAAAATCAATTCTTTTAAAACTTCTTGTTTCTTGAATGATTTCTTTATTTTATTTGCTTGAATAATTGGCTTTCCCATGACCTCTCTCCTCCTCAGCGCTTTAAAAAAATAAGCTCAATTAAACTTTACTGTAAAAAGAGAAATCGGCATAGTAGCAGACGTCATAAATCAATATGACATTTGTCATAATGAATTAAAGTATAAAAAAACTCCTTACTATTCGTTAGAATAATAAGAAGTAAAATAGTTCTTTCTATAATAATGATAGATAACATTACTTGTTTTCAACCTTGACAGTGACTGTTTTAATTTTATTTCCTTCAAATTTGTTCACTTTGAAAACTAAGTTTTTATACGTATACGTGGAATCATCTTCAAAATTAACGTGTCCCATTTTTATAATGAAATGCAAAAGAGAATACGAACAACTAATTGAATATTCGCAATTCAAGTATACCGCGTTGGCAGAAAGTTCGCATATAGTATGCCTTTTTCTCTCTTATTTATTTTCAAATATAGGTTTCGAAGCAACTCAAGATCTACTTTTCTTGAAAAGTTGCGCGGTGACGAACTTCGGACAATTTTTCACATAAGCAATCAAGAATAGTCCGATGCTGGGCAACACTAATAGAATTCCCTTTTCTTAACTTAGATTTAACTATTTATCAGTATAATGAAAAAAAAGATCATTTATTATACAAAGGAGAAGATTATTTATGCGCCGTTTAAATGTGTTCTTATTGTTATTCATTCTTTCAGTAAGTTTGTTAGTCGCTTGTGAGCCTAGCGAGGGAGAGCCTGTTGAGGAAAGTTCAGTTGAAACAAATGATAATGCTGATTCGGTGACTGTAGATGACACCGAAGTAGAGGATACTAACGAGACCGAAGAACCACAAGAAGATACTGGCTTAGAAATACCTGAAGAGTTCCCTAGTGATTACCCTCTTTTAGATGGTTATATAGTTACCGAGGCACTTTCTAATGGACCTGACTCAATAACTGGGGAACTTGTTCAAGTCACACTTAGATATTACGATACGGATAAATTTTTAGAAGCGATTGATCTGTATAAAGATTTTTATGAAAAAAATGGGTATGAAATCGAGTATTTAGTTGAACATGGGGAGATCGATCACGGTGAAGGCGCTTTTGACTTAAAGGCTACTACTGAGGAAAAAGCGCATTTCTGCAATCTTGCTAAATTACCTAATGATGACTTTTTCACTCTTGCATTTAGTATAAGAAACAAATAAATGCTAGCTTTAGTGTTGGTGAGTTTTAATGACTCACCAACACCGTAAATTATAAGTTCAAAACATTTATAATGCGTAAAAATAAAATAAGGAGTATGTCTGAAAACTTTATTACTTTATCTAATAAAATTTAAAGCCCTATCCTAGAAGCTGGTACCTTAAGAGTTGGTTATTGAGTGCAACTAATAAAAAAACCTATCGGCTCTCCCACTGTATCCCTGACGCCATCTTTATGGACCATGGAAACCCCAACTATTTGATCTCCTAGATTATGAATCTGAATATCATATTCACCTGAAAAAGCTATATACTCATTCGAGGTTTTTTTATCAGTAACTGTCATCCCTTCATCAGGATAATGAATGGCCTGAATATCATCTCCATCTTGTTCAAATTCTGCTTCAAAGACAATTTCATCACTGATAGCTTTATAAATATATTTTCCACCTTTGAGACTCCCACAGCTAAAGCAATGGGATTCTTGAGTGACTAAGCGTTCGCAGTCCATTTAACTTCTACTTCACCTTGATTATCTCCCGCATTCGAATTTTCTTGTTCACCCCCAACCCCATTTCCACAAGCAGCAAAAACGAAAATCATACTTAACGTGAATAACAATACCAAAGATTTTTTCACTTATATTCTTTCCTTTCCCCTTTTATTATTTATTTTTGAAAAGTGTTCTACTGTAGAAACCTTCATCTTAAAAAATTAGACCTGCAAATAAACATCGTTTCTTTACATTTCATCATAGCAACTAAATGTTAATTCTACGTAAAAACAAGCCAATATTATGATTATTGATAAGTTATTTAATTTTATAAAGGTAAAATGAACGAATGAATCAATAATCAACATAAGAAATCCCCATACATCATATGGGGATTTCTTATCTTATTCGTTCCTTAATTATAAAGTTTTCTACGTATGACGATGAAGGCAATTCCACCAAGCACTAATAGTACCAAACCAATCACAATCATATTAAAAGTATTTGTTGCGGTTTTGGGTAACGTACTACCTGATTCACTAGAATCTATTATTACATCGTCGTCGTTAACAGCTTGATCTTCTATTTGTGGATCTTCACTTTCTATTTCACCTGGATCAGATGATGTTTCTCTTTCAGCAAATACACCATACATTGAGAAATGATCTACCACTACTGTAACTGTTCCCTCGTCCTCATTTACTGTTCCATCTTGTTTGATCCAAATATCTTGATCTTCATCATAGTAATAAATCGCCACCTCATTGGCATTGAAACTGTCTATGTCATATCCCATCGTCAAAACAAATGGACCATAAACTTTTTCATTGTTCGGGCCAAAGATCGTTACGTCAAATACATCTCCTGCGATTATTAAGTTGCCAGCCGATGTTGCATTTGATCGATTCCTAGCATCCTCAACAATTGCCTTTGTTCCTTCTGGAAGATAATCTGGCATTTCGATTGTTGTGTTCGTATCGTCTACTTGGATAATGATCGTATCATTTGCATGTACATCATATGTTTTTCCAAGAACAATATCTATATGTTTTGGTTCGAGAACGGTTGAGTCTGTTGGATCTTCCCCTTCCTCTGGTTCTTCTGTATCGGTCGGATCAGTAGGGTCTTCGTTTTCCTCTTCTAATCCATCAATGGCAGCTAATAGATTATCAAAAGCCGCATCTACTTCTTCTTGCGTGGCATTTCGTCTATTACTTAAAATTGCTTCAGCCTTTACTAATGCCTGGGTTAGTGCTGCCCAACTTTCATCCGTATAATTATCTTGACTTGATTCTACAAAATCAGCATACAAACCTTCTAATGAAGCAAAGTCAACCTCAGTCGGCTCTGGATCGGTTGGATCAGTAGGGTCTTCGTTTTCCTCTTCTAATCCATCAATGGCAGCTAATAGATTATCAAAAGCCGTATCTACTTCTTCTTGCGTGGCATTTTCTCTTGCTTCATATAAAAGGACCTCAGCATCAGCTAACGCTCGTGTTAATGCTGCCCAACTTTCATCCGTATAGTTACCTTGACTTGCTCCTAAAAAGTCAGCGTATAAACCTTCTAATGAAGAGAAATCAGTTTCTATTGGTTTAGGATCGCCTGGATCAACAGGCACTTCTTGATCATCATCACTTACAGAAATTAATATATTCGTTCCTTTATCTTGATAAAATAGGGTAACTTCTGAACTACCTTCTGTCTTTCCTTTAAAGTTATTGTCTACTATTCCAACGATCGTCTCGTCTTCGATGATAAATTCAAGGTCAGAAAGTTTTAATCCAACAGTAACCGTGTCATCTTCACCAACAATATTTACATATTGGGCTGTTACATTTGAATCGAAAGGATCTAGAGAAAATAATTCATCTACTTCTAGCCGAATGTGCCCATAGGAAAAATCAATCATTGAGATTCCTTGTAGAACAGGTGGGCTTTTGACCTCAATATCCACTTCAGCGGTTTTATCTTCATAATGAACGGTAAGAACTGTTTTTCCCGCACTTTTAGCAACAATTTTATCGTTGTTTACTTGTGCGATCAACTCATCATCTATTGTATATATTGGATTACCCTTAATATTAATTTCTTCATTATTTACATCGAATGCTCTCACTTGAATTTCATTTAAATCAAGTTCATCCATAACCTCAAACGGAATTTCATCTGCATCGACTTGAATCGTAATGTCATTCGGTTCAACTGTAATATGATCTATTGTCGGCAATTCTTTCGGTTCTTTGTCATTTTCATAAGCACCAAGATCTACCGTGTCATTTAAAATCCGATCAGTTCCAATTAAATCAGTCGTTACACCGTCTAAAATATAGTCATTGTTTCCGGCATCAATGGCAGGGGATCCTTCTTGTAACGTGTAATCTCCATTGCCAACAAATAATGGGTCTTCATCTAAATTGTTCCCACCATCATCACCAAGGGACTCATTCCAATTGTCACTTCCGCCAGAACCACCGATAAGACTATTACTAATAAGCAGATTAGCGTTATCATTATTAACTACATTTTCCGTTTCATTACCCCAAAGGATTGAGTTGTGTATTGTCACTTCAGGAATATTACTTTTTCCATTGTAGGAAGTAACAAACAATCCAGAACCTTCATTCGCTGTAACTGTTAAATTTTTAAAATCATAAACCCCTTTACCAGCTAACATTATTGCACCATGGGAATTAGCTGAATGGTTTTTAGTAAGCTCTACATTTTGAAACGTTGCTGCAGTATTTTCTGAATATCCAGGATAACTTGTAAAAGCACCACCGTAATTTCCATTATTATTTTGAAAAACAACATTTATTAATGTCGGATGGGCACCATTTTCATTGTAAAACCCGCCACCATAGAGCGCCTTGTTCCCCGTAAAAACAACATCAGTTAATACTGGTTTAGCATTTGGAGAGGAGTTATAAAACCCGCCACCACTACTACTCGCTTCATTGTCAATAAACTTAGTATTCGTTATAGTCGGGCTACTATTTAAGTTATGAATACCCGCACCCCAATAAGCTGTATTACTCTCAAATGTAACATTCTCAAGCGATGGCGAACTACCAGTATTATACATTGCACCACCATTCATGTTAGCGTGATTATCTGTAAACACAACATTTCTTAGCGTCGGTGAGGCTTGCTCATTATACATCCCCCCACCATGATTACGTCCTTCTGATAACCCTGTTGCGCTTCCACCTGTAATCGTTACTCCGTCAAGTACCGCTGTGTCATCAATTCCAGAATTTGCTTTATGATAAAATACATGATGAACATTGTCTGATTTTGACGGTTCTGATCCATCATCATTCCTGTATATATCTCCACTTAAAATTGTTTCATATGCAGTTGGATCCCTGTCTGTAAAGTCTGGATTTCCTGATGCAGGAAAGCCCCCGTATATTGCTACATCATTTACCATATGAAAATGTCTAAATTCATTCCTTGTAAGTGTGTTTCCATTTGCGGCTATGGATTTTCTCATCGGGACATATGTGCCTTCAGCGATCCATATTTCTTTTATATTTTCATCTCTTTCAGCCATAAGCAAAGCAATTTCCAAATTACCCAATGGTGAATCCCAACTGTGCCCTTTGCCTAATGCTCCTTCCTTCACATATACGACATCGCCTTGCTGGCTAAAATCTGGCACGTGGGAGGTAAAATCAAAGGTTGGGTATGGATAATCCGAATTCGGGTCGATACGCCACACATTGTTAAAATCCCATCCTTCAAATGTATCTTGATTTTTCATCGCTGCATCTGATGTCGGAATCCCTTTTCCTTCATCATCATTTTGACCGGAAGTTTCTGTATTGTAGTAACTCCCCGAAACAGTCGGACTATTTCCAACACTTCCGACTAAGCCATCTGGGGTTCTCCCTTCATCACTTATTACACGCCCAATTGCATAACTATTTTTTAAATGTCCATAATCATGCATTCCTATCAAACCACCAACAGTATTTCCTGTCCCGGTTACATTTCCAGTAGCAAATGTATTTTCAATCATAGCCCTTGAAAGATGATAAGTATTCCCTATCAAGCCACCAACAGACGAGGTTCCTCTTACATCTCCCGTCGCAAAACTTTTAGTGATTATTAATGGATCTGATGTATTCGGATCAAACCTACCTACTAATCCACCAACCCAATTTTCCTTTGCTTCAACATAACTTGTTGAATAACTTTCACTAATTATTCCACTACTCATATACCCAGTTATCCCACCGATGGTAGATGTCCCAAAAACGGATCCTTCCGATGAACTTCCTATTACGGTTGACCCTGATCCTAATCTACCTACTAATCTACCAATATAATACATGTATCCATCCACATCTCCGGAAAATGAACTATTTTTAATGGATGTTTGTCGTGGAGCATAACCAATGAGTCCCCCAATCCGATAGGATCCCCTAACATAACCTGTCGCCTTAGCATTGGTTATGTCCACATTTATTGCCTTTCCGATTAAAAGTCCCGTTCCATTGGTTCCGCCATTACTCGCCAAACCTTGATGCACTTGTCCATTCACAATGATGTCACTTACTATTGTTGGATTTGGATGTACCCTATCTCCTTCATCATTTTCGTACATTCGGGTATCTATGAAACCAACTAATCCGCCAATGTTTTCTCCAGTACTAAGAATGACGTTTTCTAAATGAACGTTTTTAATGACTGGTGTAACTTCCCTTGTACTTAACACATAGCCAAATAGACCGATATGATCTTCCTGTGTGCTACCAATTTTTAAATTTTTTATGGCATGTCCGTCACCATCAAACGTTCCCTGAAACGCAGCCCCTCTTTTCCCTATCGGTTCCCAATTTTCATAACCGGATAAATCAATATCTGCAATCAGTTTATAATGTGCAGTTAAATTTTCCCTCACATCATTTAATTGTTCCGCATTTTCAATGAGGAACGGTGATTCTACCTTTCCATTTCCACCTGCAAAAGTATTATCTTCAGCATGGGTGAACTGTTTTGTTATAAACAATGATAAAAGCAGTGACAAAAAAAACAAAGTAGTAGCAAAAGTTATCAAGCGTTGTTTTTTTCTAACATACATCATCACAATTATACCTCCTGTAAAGTTTATAGACCTTTCATATTGCGAGTTCATCGGTTATCTTTATTCACATGGCTGTATGAATGAACATCTCAAATTTCTTCAAAACCGCCTTAACCGTCTTAATCGTCCGTATTTATCCCTCCTTATGTACCATCTTTTTGTATCTAAATCCCTGTAAAATCTGATACCAAACAGTATAAGTGGTGTCCAAATATGCCTTAACCTGAGATATGCCATACTCCTCCCCCATTTTATATGTTAAATATTCTATTACTTTGTTTATATCAAAGTGTACTAGAATTTCCCGTTTTCCTTTTTATGTTTATTGACTTTTTACTACTTCACTTATCAATCTGTATCTTATACGTTGTTCATCTAGATATAAAAGTATTTTCAGTTTGATAATTTTGTATACTTTACTGTTCATTAGTTATTAATAAAAAGGAAAGTTTAAGGAATAATAGAAGTTAAGTGCACAGTTCTGAGATCTCCATAATCAAATATCTTTATTAAAAATAATCCTATAACTCAAACTATTAATGATGTTGTTGTAGGAAAAGTATTCTTCTTTCGATACATATATCTATCGAATAACTTTTAAAATTGCTATTTGAAAGGCAATTCCTTAATTTAAGGTATAGTCTTTACCCGACATTATAAAGTACAGATGTTAAATCTGCGTTAAAACTAAGAAAATTGTAAAAATAATCTTCTTAAGTCATTTTATAAACCCATTTGTCAAAATTAATTGTCCGTTGAAAACCATCTTCCTACATTAAAAAACTCATTTCCCACAAATTTTGAAAATAATGTTTGGGAAATGAGCAGTCAAGTTGATCAGACATTTGTTTCTGCAGTAGCTGACAGGAGAAATCAAATACCAAGAAAATCTTTAGATTATCAAACACCCTTGGAAGTATTTTTGAGTCACATAAATGAATCAGATTTGTCTAGCTTATATTGACAAATGAAAAAATAAAATCCATTTAAGTAATGGAGATAATTATTTTAATGAAGATTTTATCTTTGTGAACACAGAACGTTATCCTGGTTATCCAATATATATTAAACTGATTCCAAATAGAATGGAAAGACTTTTAAGATTAGCAAATTTAGATCATGAGCTTACACCTCATACCCTAAGACACACGCATACCTCACTTTTAGCGCAAGCTGATGTGAATCTAGCTTTAATTATGGAAAGACTCGGTCACGAAGACGAAGAAACAACAAGAAGAGTTTATTTACATGTCACAAAAGAGATGAAAAAAGAGGCCTCCATTAAATTTTCAAAGTTAATGAAAGACCTCTAAATTGAAAAATGTTACCCCAATGTTACCCCAAGCCATCTATCCTCGGTATAAACATTGATTTTATAGGCTTTAAGAGCCTGATTACATCATTGGCATGCCGCCGCCCATGCCACCCATATCAGGTGCACCAGCGTTCTCTTCTGGAATATCAGCAACAACTGCCTCAGTTGTTAGGAACATTGCTGCAACAGATGCTGCGTTTTGTAATGCAGAACGAGTTACTTTAGTTGGGTCAACGATTCCAGCTTCAATCATGTTTACCCACTCACCAGTTGCTGCGTTAAAGCCAACACCTAGTTCTTCTCGTTTTAGACGCTCAGCAACAATTGATCCTTCAAGACCTGCGTTTGTTGCAATTTGACGAACTGGCTCTTCTAGAGAGCGTAGTACAATGCTTGCACCTGTTGCTTCGTCACCTTCAAGATCAAGTTCAGCAACTTTTGCGTAAATGTTCATTAGTGCTGTACCACCACCTGAAACAATTCCTTCTTCAACAGCTGCACGTGTTGAGTTAAGGGCATCTTCAATCCGAAGCTTGCGCTCTTTAAGTTCTGTTTCAGTTGCAGCTCCAACTTTTACGACAGCTACTCCGCCAGCTAATTTAGCTAAGCGCTCTTGTAGTTTTTCTTTATCAAATTCAGATGTTGTTTCTTCAATTTGTGCACGGATTTGTTGTACACGTGATGAGATCACTTCTGGATTACCAGCGCCGTCAACAATTGTTGTGTTTTCTTTTGTCACAACAACTTTTGCTGCACGACCGAGTTGCTCAATTGTTGTTGATTTCAAATCAAGTCCTAAATCTTCAGTAACAACTTCTGCACCTGTTAGTGTACC
This sequence comes from Bacilli bacterium, assembly GCA_012838505.1. Classification (GTDB taxonomy): domain Bacteria; phylum Bacillota; class Bacilli; order Bacillales; family Amphibacillaceae; genus Amphibacillus. The sequence goes on from DUPD01000048.1 coordinate 61,217, forward strand.
AATATCCTCAAGCATTGCTTTACGGCGGTCACCGAATCCTGGTGCTTTAACAGCTACTGCATTAAATGTGCCACGAAGTTTGTTTACAACAAGTGTTGCAAGTGCTTCTCCTTCAACATCTTCTGCAATGAGTAGTAATGGCTTGCTTTGTTGAACAACTTGCTCAAGCACTGGTAAAACGTCTTGAATGTTGTTAATTTTCTTATCTGTTACAAGAATATATGGATCTTCTAAAACAGCTTCCATCTTATCTTGGTCACTTACCATATATGGTGATGCATAACCGCGATCAAATTGCATCCCTTCAACAACTTCTAGCTCTGTGCTGAATCCTCTTGATTCTTCAACAGTGATAACGCCGTCATTGCCAACGCGCTCCATTGCTTCAGCAATTAGCTGGCCAACTTCTTCATCATTTGCAGAAATCGCTGCAACTTGTGCGATTGATTCTTTATCTTCAACTGTGTTTGAAATTTTTCTTAATTCGCTGACTGCCAGATCAACTGCCTTTTCAATTCCACGACGGACACCAACTGGGTTTGCACCAGATGCAACGTTTTTCAAGCCTTCTTTAATCATTGCTTGTGCTAAAACAGTTGCTGTCGTTGTTCCATCCCCGGCGACATCATTTGTTTGCGATGCAACTTCAGAAACAAGTTGTGCTCCCATGTTTTCAAAGCGATCTTCTAATTCAATTTCTTTCGCAATTGTTACCCCATCATTTGTAATCAATGGTGAACCAAAGCTCTTATCTAAAACAACATTACGGCCTTTTGGTCCTAATGTTACTTTTACTGCATTTGCTAATGTATCAACACCGCGCAACATCGATTGACGCGCGTCTTCGCTAAACTTAATTTCTTTTGCCATTTGTAAAATTCCTCCTATTGTCTAAGTATTTATTTAATCTTGTTTTAATTAACCGATTACGGCTAAAATATCATCTTCACGTAGAACTAAGTAGTCTTTTCCTTGATACTTTAATTCTGTGCCTGCAAATTTTGCAAAAATAACGAGATTTCCTTCTTCTACTTCTGGAGTAATTTTGGAACCGTTATCCGCGACACGACCTGTACCAACAGAAACAACACGACCTTGTTGTGGTTTCTCCTTTGCTGAATCTGGTAGGACGATACCACTTGCTGTTTTTTCTTCTTCTTCTACGAGTTCAATAATGACACGATCTCCTAATGGTTTTAACATGTTTAAAAACCTCCTCCATTTATTTGACTGTTTAATTTTTAGCACTCATCACCTTTGAGTGCTAACACAATTATTATAATAATAAATATACCTTCAATATGCAAGTAAAGTGATCATTTTTTAAAAAAATTTAACTTCAACTTTGTATTTATTCATTTTATGTTAGAATACGTATATTGATGTTTTGATTGGGAGGGTTTATATTTATGATTAAACGATATATTGGTGTTATTTTTGTGTATCTTTTTGCACAGTTGTCTCCACTGCTTGTCTCTAAGATCTTAATCTCAAATGGACTTGATCTAACAAGCCATAACAATATCGTGATGAACTGGCAAGTGTTGAGTTTTTTAGTTGCTTTATTTGTTTCGATTATTTTATTGCATAAAACAGAGGAGCCATTCAACGATCGAAACTTTGCTAGTCCAGTGATGACCTTTGTTTGGATTGTGATCGGGTTCTTTATGGCAATCTTTGGTCAAGCGCTAGCAAATATCATTTATGCTGCAATTACAGGTGGGCTTGAACAATCACAAAATACAGTTGAAATTATGCAGATCGCTCGTGCATATCCAATCTTTATTATTATCGTCGCAATCATTGGGCCGATTCTAGAAGAGATTATTTTCAGAAAAATTATCTTTGGTGAAATCTTCAAGCGTTCAAATTTTTGGGTGGCTGGGGTTATTTCTGGTTTGATTTTTGCCGTCGTGCATAACGATTTCACTCACTTGCACATCTATTTCATCATGGCATTTGTGTTTGCGTTTATTTATGTGAAATCTAATCGAATTATTGTGCCTATTATGGCACATGTATTAATGAACTCATTTGTTGTGATCGCTCAATTAACCTTACCTGAAGATTTCTTCGAGACAGCAAATTTCATCCAGTTGATCTTATTAGGAGGGTAATTTTTTTATGAAGACAGTATCACCATTAAGAAGTGCGATTTTCTATTTTATCATGGGAGCAGTTTTTATTTATTTTGCTTTTGGCACCATTGAGGAAACAGTGTTTGAGCCTTTAACAATGTTATTAATTGTGTTGGCAACATTAGAGTTTGGAGTAGCAATTCGGTTTCTCCAATTTCATATAAAGCTTAAGCGACATCAAAAAAATAAGCAGCAAGCATAACAGCTTGTTGCTTATTTCTTATCCAACGGGTAATGCTCAACAAAATAAATTAATGATTGCAGTTCCACAGTTAAATCAATATGGTGCACACGAATTTCTGCTGGAACGGTAATTCTGGCAGGTGTGAAGTTCAAGATACCTTTAACGCCTGCTTTCAATAATTTATCAGTTACAGGTTGAGCAGCTTGTCCTGGGACTGTTAAAATCGCTACATCAATGTCATCCAAAGTCTCTTCTAGTTGAGCAATATCTTCAATCTTTACATGACCAACTTCCGTACCAATGACATCAGGATTTGCATCATATGCTTTGGTGATTTTTATGTCATTGCTTTTAGAGAAGTTATAGTGTAAAAAAGCAGTACCTAGATTTCCAACTCCAATCAAAGCGACATTTGAGGCTGTATCTTGATTCAGTGTTTTATGGAAGAACTCTAATAAATATTCAACATTATAGCCGTACCCTTTTCTTCCAAGTGCTCCAAAATAAGAAAAGTCTCGTCTAATTGTTGCAGAATCAACTTTAACCGCTTCACTTAATTCCTTTGATGACACTCTCGTTTTCCCCTGAATGTGCAAATTATTTAAGAAGCGATAATATAAGGGAAGTCTTTTCGCCGTGGCTTGAGGAATCTTACTGTTTATATCCATCACTTATTCTCCTTCTATAAAATGGTCTTTGTTCATCACTGATCATGGACTATGTTAATAGTGTAACAAATTATTGCTTGATTGTCTTTTTAAACTGAATTTTTTTATAAATTTATCTTTATTTTGCTTAGTTTACAGGCAAATGATACGATATATTGAGACAGATGAGGTGGCTCACCTAAGCTTCGATCAGGAAATCAATACACTTCCAACGGGGTCAAAGAATTTCTTGAACAGTTATTGGCACATTATAACCAAACGATTCCAACCACTGATATTCTCGTTCGTGGAGACAGTGGTTTCGCGACACCGGATGTTTATGATTTATGCGACTTATACGAAAATCAGTATGTCATTCGGCTAAAGGCCAATAGGAATTTATATCGTTTAGCGGAAGAGTTTGTGTTCTATGATAATCATCATCCTTGGGATGAAAAAGAAGTCTATTATCATTCGGTTTCCTACCAAGCAGCCTCATGGTTCAAACCGCGTCGAGTGTGTATTCGTTCAACTCGAGAAGTAGGCGAACTACTTTTTAAGCATTCCTTTATTGTCACGAATTTCTCAGAAAACATCTCAGCTAAAAGAGTGTTTGAAACCTACAATAAACGCGGTACCATGGAAAACTACATTAAAGAAGCCAAAAACAGCTTCTTCTTTGATAAAACAGATAGTCCAGAATTCCTTGAAAACGAGGCTCGCATGATGATTAGCCTGTTGGCGTACAATCTGGTTAACTTCTTACGCACCTTGTGTTTTGAGCCAAAATCGAAAGGACTCCAAGTGAATACGATACGTCTCCGCCTGTTTAAAGTGGCTGGCAAACTCGTCAATACAGCAAGGACAAACCTATTTAAAACTATCGAGTTACCATGTTCACCAACGAGAGTTTTATGCCGTATTCAGGAAAATCCAAAGGATTCGGCAATACATTTAAAGAACCTGGTTTATTAAAAAGAATTTAAATGGCCTAGGGAGAAGTGCGCCCAAAATTTGAGTTTGAAAAGTAAAAAGTCTCAAAATAATTAAATAGACCGAAAAAAATTAAATAATTAGGATAGAAAATGGAAAACGATAAAGAAAATATAACAATATTTAAAAACAGCCTCTGAAATTAGAGGTATGAATTATTCAGGGTATTACATTAAAGATGGGTTTAGCAATTCCAGCATAAAAAAACACCTAAGGATGAAAATCCATAGGTGTTTTTTTTACCTGTCTACTTGACAGGGAGCAGTTCAATTGAATCTAGTCCTCTTTTATTTTTTATTCGTATTCTACAACATCGACCCATCGCATTAAGAATTCTTCATTTTCTTTAATTCCCTTAGCTAATTGCTCAGCAGCAACAATTGGGCACCACTTCAAAATATATTGAAGAGCGGTATTTGTTTTTTCAGCATATAGTTTGCGGTATTTTTCTGCTAATTCTTTCTCGCCTTTTAAATAAAAGTCGAGATACGTAGTGGCAGCATCATGTGAACCATTTCCTTGAGTCGCGTGAGACCAGTCAAGGACGTAAGCCTCTTCATCATCTGTAATAATAATGTTTGTTGGATTGAAATCACCATGACAAACTTTATTATGAACAGGCATCCCTGCTAACCGACTATCTAATTCATAACGAATGGTTGCGTTTAAACCGCTATTCGCAATTTTTCGACTCATTTTACTATGCATCTCATTTAGTAGAGGAGCTCTTTCTTGATGGATGGCTATTTGTAAATCAACAAATAGCTCTAAGTATTCATCCATTTTTTCTGGATTTTCATCCATTAATTCTTGCAAAGTGTTGCCTGGTACATAATCCATCACAATCATTTGGTCATCATCTAGCAATCGGACTTCATGTAATTTGGGAATGTTAAGTCCAGTCTCTTCAATTCTTGACTGGTTTAAGGCTTCGTTTAAAATATCAGCTTTTGAGAACGATGAATCAAATTTTATAAAGACTTTGTCACCTTTACGATAGATTTCTTTGTCTGATCTTTCAGCAAGTACTTGCTTTTCCATAACTACCTATCCTTTCCATAGTATGCATTTAGATACATTTCTTTTATTTCGCTCATTAATGGATAGCGAGGGTTTGCGCCAGTACACTGGTCATCAAATGCACTCTCAACCATTGCATCAAGAGTATCTAAGAATTCTTTTTCTGGGACATCGTATTCTTGGATGGTCTGTTTAATACCAATTTCTGCTTTTAATTCATTTAGTGCGTCGAGTAAGTTCTCTAATTTTTCTTCATCGGTATTTCCACCTAAGTTTAAGTGATCGGCAATTTCAGCATATCTACTTAATGCTTTTGGATGGTCATACTGTGAGAAAGTCCCCATTTTTGTTGGTGTTTCACTTGCGTTAAAGGAAATCACTTCATTAATTAATAATGCGTTTGCTAAACCGTGAGTGACATGGTGCTGAGAGCCTAATTTGTGTGCCATTGAGTGACAGACACCTAGGAAAGCATTACCAAACGCCATTCCGGCCATTGTTGAAGCATCCCCCATTTTTTCACGAGCGACAGGGTCTTTGGCACCATATTTATAGGCTCTTGGCAAGTATTCAAAAGCAACTTTTAGTGCTTGTAAGGCTAGTCCATCCGTATAGTCTGATGCCATAACAGAAACGTAGGCTTCTAATGCGTGAGTGACTGCATCAAATCCTGAATAGGCCGTTAATCCTTTAGGAGCATTATCCATTAAGTCTGCATCGACAACTGCCATATCTGGCATTAACTGATAGTCTGCTAATGGGTATTTTACATTTGACTCATCATCTGTAATTACCGCAAATGGTGTCACTTCAGCACCTGTACCAGCAGTAGTAGGAATCGCTACAAAGTAAGCTTTTTCACCTAAGACAGGGAATCCTAATACTCGTTTACGGATATCCATGAAACGCATGGCTAAGTCCATAAAGTCTGTTTCGGGATGTTCATACATTACCCACATGATTTTCGCTGCATCCATCGGACTACCTCCACCGACAGCAATAATGGTGTCAGGTTGGAAATCATGCATTTCATTTGCACCTTGCGTGACATTAGAAAGTGTAGGGTCAGGCTGAACGTTAGAGAACGTTTTGTGTTCAATACCTAATGCATCTAACTTTTTAGTAATTGTATCTGTGTATCCATTGTCAAATAGAAATTTATCCGTAACAATAAATGCACGTTTCTTGTTTTGTACTGTTTTTAATTCGTCCAAGGCAAGTGGTAGACAACCGCGCTTAAAGAATGTTTTTGCTGGAGTTTTCAACCATAACATATTTTCTTTCCTTTCAGCTACTGTTTTAATATTGAGTAAGTGCTTGACGCCAACGTTTTCTGATACAGAGTTTCCACCCCATGTTCCACAACCCAAGGTTAAAGAAGGTGTTAGTTTAAAGTTATAAATATCACCTATACCACCTTGTGATGAAGGAGTATTAATTAGGATCCGTGCTGTTTTCATACGGTTTTGGAATTTCTCTAATCGATCATTCTCTGCAGCTGTGTCAATATACAGTGCTGATGTATGACCATATCCACCATCTTTTACCAAACGATCAGCTTTATCAAGCGCATCGTCAAAGTCATCCGCACGGTACATGGCAAGAACAGGAGATAGTTTTTCATGAGCAAATTCTTCCGCCAAGCTTACATCTGTCACTTCACCAATTAAAATTTTCGTTGTTTCTGGAACATTAATTCCTGCTAATTCCGCAATTACTGGAGCTGGTTGTCCAACAATCTTAGAGTTTAGCGCTCCATTAATAATGATTGTCTTACGTACTTTGTCTAGCTCTTTATCATTTAAGAAATGACAATTACGGTAAGCAAATTCTTTTTTAACTTCGTCATAAACGTCGTCTAATACCACTACAGATTGTTCCGATGCACAAATCATCCCATTATCAAATGTTTTTGAATGGATGATTGAGTTCACTGCCAACAAGATGTCAGCACTATCGTCAATAATTGCTGGCGTGTTTCCTGCACCTACACCAAGAGCTGGCTTACCTGATGAATAAGCGGCGTTTACCATTCCTGGTCCACCTGTCGCTAAGATGGTGTCTGATTCTGCCATAACCATTTGTGTGAGTTCTAGACTTGGCACATCAATCCAACTAATAATTCCTTCAGGCGCTCCGGCTTTAACTGCCGCGTCTAAAATAATCTTAGCGGCTTCAATTGTACAGTCCTTTGCTCTAGGGTGAGGACTAATGACAATTCCATTTCGTGTTTTCAATGCGATTAAAATTTTGAATATGGCAGTGGACGTTGGGTTCGTTGTTGGAATAATCGCTGAGATGACACCAATTGGCTCAAGAACTTTCTTAATTCCATAGCTTGTATCTTCTTCAACGATTCCTACTGTCTGAGTGTCTTTGTATTTGTTGTATACAAATTCTGCTGCATAATGGTTCTTAATAACTTTATCTTCTACACAACCCATACCGGATTCTTCAACGGCATGTTTGGCCAGAGGAATTCTCGCTTGGTTTGCTGCAACAGATGCTGCTAAAAATACTTTATCTACTTCTTCTTGAGTAAAATGAGCGAATTCTCTTTGAGCTTTTCTAACTTCATCTAGTGCATTTTGTAATGTTTCTTGGTCTTCTACAATCGTTCGTACTTTTGTCAAAATAATCTCCTCCACAAGGTTGTTACTTCTTTCACAATCTGAATATATAATATACAAAATAAATTCATTTGTAAAGAGGAAAAAGAAAGTTTTTTAATAATAGCGCTTTCAAAAAGGTTTGTTTTATAGTATGTTTATGGGTTTAAAACTATTGTAGTAAGGTTTTTGACAGGAGGAATAAAGATCATAAAATAAATAACTTTTTTTTTATATTTTTCACTATTGCAGAAAAAAATGAGTGAATTATTTAACTTAGCTGGGTAAAATATATACTGTCTGAATACTTTTATTTAACTAGAATAAATCATGAGAATACTTTTAGTGGACGAAGGCTGGTTTAAGATTATCATTCTTTGAATTTACCCAAAATTTTACGGTTTCATAGATAATAACAAAAGCCCGAGGTATTCACATGTGGAAAACATGGGAGCCTCGGGCTTTTAAACTATCCACAGCGTAAATCTGTGGACTAATTTCGTCCTGTTGCATGGTATAATTGAATCACCCCAAAACAAAAATACAGAACAGGAACTGAGGTTATTTTACCATGAATTCTATAGAAATATATCAGACGAAGCGAAGTTTACTTACTTTTTTAGAATAACTGACCAAAGGTCTTTCTAAACCACGGAAGAAATTTTACAGCGATATTTTATATGGAATGTCAAAAGCTCAAAATACACTGTTATCAGATATTGCACGAGCGTTAGAAGAAAATATCGACTTGAAATACACCATTAAGCGCTTATCTCGTAATGGCGCTGAAGAAAATGATCTAAAACAGGTCCATCAGAACTATTTAAATACTTTTAAAATATCTATTCCAGATAACCCTTTGGTTATTGTAGACGAATCAGAACTTGTTAAACCCTATGCCGAAAAGATGGAAAATTTAGCTCTAGTACGTGATGGGTCAAAGAATGTTCTTGAGAAGGGTTATCCTACCCTTAATTTTTCAATGGCTTCACCAAGTACTCCCTGAACATAACTATCCGCTATGCCCGCCCCTTCAGCTTTAGCACTAGCTAAAGTTTTTGATTTATTATTTCCCTTCATATTACTTTCATTATTTAATTTCCTAAATAATTTACTTAAACCATTAAAATATTTTGGATAAATATGCTCGCTGCATTCATTCTCATTAGTGATACTTTGATTAAAAAATGTGAGCACAGATGATTGATTCTTATAGTTTGTATTACTATAATCTATTTGAATGATCTTTTTAAATTTCCCAGTTTCTTTTAACTTGTCTATTTTATTTTTCTGGATAGCAATATCCGATTCTTTATCCATATCAATAAATTCATATGCATACAGATTGTTCCTCACTATTTGAACATTGAAACGATTGAAGAAAGTGAATTTGAAAATTTTTATAGCAAAGAAGAATTAAATGAGTTCTTAGAATATGTAAAAGAAGATTTAGATTTGAATTGGTACACGTACTTTAGACTATTAGCATATAGTGGTGCTCGTAAATCGGAGCTGTTGGTTCTTAAATGGTCGGATATTGATTTTGATACATCTACCCTCAATATCAACAAAACACTCACTAGGGGCTTAAATAACAAGATTATCGTGCAACCTACGAAGACAGTGAACGGTCGAAGAGTAATTGATATGGATTATGACTCGATGAAGCTTTTGAAGCAGTGGAAGATGTATCAAGCTCAATTCATGCTGAAACTTGGTTTTAATACAAATACACCCGATCAGCATGTTTTTACGAATACGAGAAACAACTTCTATTCGATTAATGTACCGAATGACCGTATGAGAAATGTGCAAAAGCGTAATGGACTGAAACAAATTACCGTTCATGGGTTGCGACACACGCATTGTAGTATCCTCTTCTCTATGGGAGCTTCAATAAAAGATGTTCAGGCTCGCCTAGGACACACGGATATTCAAACAACGATGAATATCTATGCTCATGTCACGAAAGAAGAAAAGAAAAACACCGCAGATAAGTTTGCGAAGTTTATGGAAAATTAAAGGAGTGAGTTTGTGGCAAAGTTCGACAGATTCCGAATAAATAAAGATAAGGTAAAAGAGAACTTAGGAAATGCGCATAATAAAGTTTCATCATATTTTGATGTAAAAGTTTATAATGAGGAAAAATTATTTGATGAGTCTAACGATCTATATATTTCTATAGATTTTACATTTCCAAGTCTATTCATTTACGGTATAAACTCTACAAGTGGAATTTATAAATATATTGCTGAATATGCTAATAAACACTCTGTTAAAATAGTAAGTGTAAGTGCTATTAGAACTCCAGAAGAATCTAATTCTTCATACGTGTCTGTCATTTTTGAAAAATTAAATACTATTACTTAAAATAAAAACCATTACCCGTTTTCCAGTAGTAATGGAAATGGTAATGGTTGGTAATGGTTTATAGCATCTGTAAGCAAAGCTTTAGAATTAAAAAAGGCTTCCCACCAGCCTTTAGAAGCTGGTGGAAAACCTTAGTAAAGCTATAATGGAGATGAGGGGAATAGTGATGATTTTATTACAAATCAATCAATTAGTTAAACATTTTGGTGCTGAAACCATTTTAAACAATATAAAGCTAGAAGTGAAATCAAACGATCGGATTGCGATTGTTGGTCGAAATGGATCGGGTAAATCAACGCTGTTAAAAATAATGGCCGGAATATTGCCTTATGACGAAGGAGAAATCCACCAATCGAAGGATGTTAGGATTGGCTACCTGGATCAACATACCGGGCTTGAAACAGAAGAAACAATTTGGAACGAAATGAAGAAAGTTTTTCATGAATTAATCAACGAAGAAAAAGCATTACGTGAGATGGAAGAAAAAATGGGTGACCCTGATTTAATTGCGGACGAAACACGTTATCAACAATTATTAAATCAATACGATCATCGGCTGACAACTTTTAAAGCATCTGGTGGATATCAATATGAATCTGATATTCAAGCTGTTTTACATGGATTAAGTTTTGCTGATTATGATTTTAATACGCCAATTTTTGAATTGAGTGGGGGGCAGAAAACCCGTCTTGCTCTGGCAAAATTGTTGCTCTCTAAGCCTGATCTACTGATTTTAGATGAGCCGACTAACCATTTGGATATCACGACATTAACATGGTTAGAGCAATTTTTGCGTGGTTATCAAGGGGCTGTTGTGATTGTATCTCACGACCGTTATTTTCTTGATCATACAGTCGATATTATCTACGAAATTGCTCATCAGCAATCTAAGAAATACCACGGGAACTACAGTAAGTATTTAGAGCAAAAAGCGCTTGATTATGAGCGTGAATATAAGTCTTTTGAGAAGCAACAGTCGGAAATTAAGCGGATGGAGGATTTTATCGAACGTAATTTAGTTCGAGCTTCAACAACTAAGCGGGCACAAAGTCGACGTAAACAGTTAGAGAAGATGGAACGACTAGATCAACCAAAAGGTGATGAGTCATCTGCTTCGTTTAGCTTTAGTATTAAACGACGCAGCGGTAATGATGTCTTAAAAGTTGAAAATTTGTCTTATCGATACCCTAATGAAAAAGAATTTATTTTTGCTAATTTAAATTTTAACGTTAACAGACAAGATCGGATTGCTTTAGTTGGTCCGAACGGGGTAGGAAAGACGACATTATTAAAGACAATCATTGGTGAATACAAAGCGACTACTGGTGAGCTCAAGTTTGGCACAAACGTTGAAGTCGGTTATTACGATCAAGAACTTGCAAAACTTCATTCGCGAAAAACAGTACTAATGGAGTTATGGGACGAGTTCCCTCATGTGACAGAACAAGAAATCAGGACAATCTTAGGTAACTTTTTATTTTCCGGGGATGACGTCTTAAGTCCTGTTTCGACACTTAGTGGTGGAGAAAAGGCCCGATTAGCGTTAGCTAAATTAATGATGAAACAAGCTAATCTACTGATTTTAGATGAGCCAACTAACCATTTAGATCTAACAAGTAAAGAAATTCTTGAAGCCGCATTAATCGACTTTCCTGGAACGATTATTTTTGTCTCCCATGACCGTTATTTTATTAACGAGATTGCGACACATATTTTTGAACAAAGCCACCATGGGATTACAGTTTATTTAGGTGATTACGATTATTATCTGGCAAAAAAACAAGAAGAAGCTGAAATTGAAGCACTCAATCAAGAGAATTCAACTGATGAAACAAAGACACATGAACCAAAATCAAATTACCATGAAGAGAAGCAAAAAAAGCAACAGGAGCGAAAACGATTAAGAAGAATTGAAGAAATTGAAATAGAAATAGACGTTTTGGAAGAAAAAATTACGGCGAATGAAGCTGAATTAATCAAACCCGAAGTGTATCAAGATCACGAAAAAGCACTTGAATTTACAAATGCTAATCATAAGTTGAATGAACAGATTGAAGTATTAATGGAAGAGTGGGAAGTTTTACAAGAAGATTAACTTAATTCATTAACTAAAAGAGATTACTCTAATGTGATCGATCCTTCTGATCACAAAAGTAATCTCTTTTCATCCAAAGCTTTATCCACAGGAAACAAGCTAATTTATCAGTTATCAACCGACTTATCCACATTGTCCACAGGTTTACTTGATCTTATCCACTGTTTTTGTTCACAAGTAAATTGTTATCTTCATTGACTTCGGTAAACTTATGCACAGTTCTTGTGGATAGTCTGTGTGTAACTATCGCTGTCGGTTGCCGTAAATTTCTAAGTCTAACGCAGGATTTGCGTTCATTGCCCAATCAGAAAAATTCCCTTTTTGGTAGTCGATCATTCCAGCTGCACCTATCATCGCTGCGTTATCTGTACATAAAGATAGAGGTGGAATCGATAGTTTTATTGGTTGATCACTAAACTTCTCTTCCAACGCTTGTCTTAGACCACTATTTGCCGCAACCCCACCAGCGACAATCACATGCCTAACTTTGTTTTCTTGAGCGGCTCGATATGTTTTTTCGACTAAAACGTCGACAACACTTGCTTGGAAACTGGCAGCTACATCTGCTTTTTCAAGCTCAATCCCTTTTTGCTTCGCATTATGAAGCGTATTGATTACAGCTGATTTCAAGCCACTAAAACTAAAATCAAATGATTCATCTTCCAACCATGCTCGGGGGAAATCCAAATGATCTTCACCTTGCTTTGCAAGTCGATCAATTTCTGGTCCCCCTGGATAAGGCAGTCCCATTGAACGTGCCACTTTATCATAAGCTTCACCAGCTGCATCATCTCTCGTCTCCCCAATTACCTCAAATTGACCATGTTCTTGCATCAACACGAGTTCTGTGTGACCACCTGACACGACTAATGCAAGTAAAGGAAATTGGAATTCCTCAATCAATCGATTCGCATAAATATGTCCAGCAATATGATGAACACCAATTAACGGTTTATCATGGGCAAAAGCTAAAGCTTTCGCAGTGCTTACCCCGACTAATAATGCGCCGACTAACCCCGGTCCTTCTGTAACAGCAAACGCATCGATTTCATCTGCTGTCATCCCTGCTTTTGAAAATGTTTCTTCTAACACATTTATCATCTGTTCAACATGATGTCTAGAAGCAATCTCAGGCACAACCCCACCAAATCGTTTGTGACTTTCGATTTGAGATGCTACAACATTTGAAATAATTTCACGACCATCTTTAATAATCGCGGCTGCGGTCTCGTCACAACTCGTTTCAATCGCTAAAATATACGTTTCTTTATTTTGACTCATAACTTCACCCACATCACAATCGCATCCTCATTATTATCTGTATAATAGTTTTTACGAACCCCTGCTTTTTCTAAACCAAACTTCCGATACAAGCTCTGTGCTTCGTTATTTGACTTTCTAACTTCTAATGATAAGTTAGTTGCACCCTTTTCCATTGCATGTTTAATCATATATTGGAACAGGAGTGAGCCATAACCATGACCACGGTAACTTGGATCAACGGCTATATTTGTTACTTGTGCCTCATCTATCACTAACCAGAGCCCGCAAAAGCCAATTACTTTCTGATCGATCTCAATCACAAAATAAGCGGCAAAACTATTCTCAAGTAACTCTCTTCTATACAAACTTTTCGTCCATAGTGACGTAAATGATTTCTTTTCGACTTCCTCAACCTGATCGAGATCTCCGAGCTCCATTGGACGAATCAAAATATTATTCATTTTCTTCCCTCGCTTGACTTGCTAACCAATTCGCTTCAGCCTCAACAAGACGTAAATAGCTAGGCACAAGTTGATGAATATCCTCGGGTTGACGCTCGTCAGCTAAAAGCGCAAGTAAACCTGGCCGTGTTGTGTTGAAGCCTTCTGAGACAAAGTTTGCCCGTTCACCTAAGTGATCAGTAATTTCAGCCTTAAATGAATCTAAATCAGGGCTGACAAAAATAATCGGTTGATCGATTTTTACGAGTTCGTCTAACCAATCTGTCATCAAACAGTTTTGATCTTCAATGATTGATTGACCATTTGGGTTGTATAAACCCGCGTAAACACGATTTCTGCGCGCATCAAAAAAAGGAGCTACTAAAGCATTTCTACCTAGTAGTTGCAACGATAATGCCTCTAAACTCGACACGCCAACTACAGGGATTTTTAACGTCCAAGCAAGTGTTTTTGCCGTCGAGAGACCTATTCTTACTCCTGTATATGAACCAGGACCTTTGGAAACGACAATCTTTGCTAAATCCTTTGGTTTGAGGTCAACACTATTTAATAACTGCACGACCGCTGGCATCAATCGTGTTGAATGTTTATTATGACTCAACGAACTATATTCAGCGATTATTTTCCCTTCTTGAGCGAGCGCAATCGCTAAAACTTCACTTGATGTATCAATAGCCAAAACCGTCATCTAATAAGCTCCTCACATACATTTTCATAATAAGAACCAATTGGATTAAGTGTAATTAATCGTGAATCATCTTCTAAACGCTCAATTAATATTTCTAATCGTTCCTCTGGTAAAAATAAATCGATAAATTGTGGCCACTCAACAACTGTAATCGCCTGATCGGTAAAGTACTCATCAAAGCCAATATCTTCATCACTATCCTCAAGGCGATATGCATCAATATGATGTAATGGAATTTCTGCAGAATAACTTTTTACAATTGTAAATGTTGGGCTATTAATCGTTCGTTTTACGCCTAGACCTTGACCAAACCCCTTAGTAAATGTTGTCTTACCAACCCCTAAATCCCCGGTTAACGTAACGACACTTGCTGGGCGCAAAGCTTGAGCTAACTTTTCTGCTAACCTTTTTGTTTCAGTTTCTGAAGCAACTTTAATTTTTTTCATTCAATCACCTTAATTTCTATGGACATAGCCACTTGAGTGTAACTTGTCATACACTTTATTATTTTTAATCCAAACAGTTCCATTCGTTGTTTCTTGATCAATCACTTCACCAATTATAACAATTGGTGTCTCAGTTTGCTTAGCAATTTGCTTAACGATCGGCCAATCCTTTCGGGCAACCGAGCCAACTAACTCAAAATCTTCTCCACCATTTAAAATGTATTCAAGCTGTCGATCGCGGCTAAATTGCTTAAGAGGTTCAGAAACTGGTAGCTTAGCTGTATTTGAGTAAATTGTTAAATGTGAAGCTTGAGCTAACTCATTCAGTTCACTAGCAATGCCATCACTAATATCATTTAAAGCAATCCGATCGATTGGTGCTAACCTTTTAGCAAAATTAATTCGTGGTGTTGGCTTCCGATGACGATCGATTAAATAGTTCGCCCCTTTTATATCCGACTGTTCACTTAATAATAATTCAAGTCCTGCAGCTGAATCGCCTAAAGTCCCCGTCACAAAAATAAGATCATCTGGTTTCATTAAATGACGATAACGAACTTTATCACGCTCAACCGCACCATTAATCGTGACCGACAAAACAAGTTGTTCACCAGTCACAGTATCTCCACCAATTAAATCAAGCTGATATTTTTGTGCAATTGTATCAAGACCTCGGTAAATTTCAGCCAAATCTTGATCTGAATAATGAGGAGGCACGACAATTGAAACAAGATATGCAATTGGATTGGCACCCATCGCAGCCATATCGCTAAGATTAGCTGCTAAAGCTCGATAGCCAATCTGAAATGGATCCATCGTTTGTTTAGAAAAATGTACACCGTCTACAAATGTATCAACAGCCGTAACAATATCATGATAAGACTGACGGAAAACCGCCGCATCATCTCCTATCCCTTTAATTGTCGCAGCATTGCGATATGTTGATTGTTTAATCGATCGGATAAAATCAAATTCGTTCATTATAGAGGTCATCCTTTCAGTAACTTATCTTATCATAGCAAAGAATTCAGCAAATATAAATAACTCATAATTTCTCTAATCAAAAAAACTGTTTTTCCTATTTGGTGATAGAAAAAACAGTTTCATAATTTAATTTAAATGGCGGTCCGGACGGGACTCGAACCCGCGACCTCCTGCGTGACAGGCAGGCATTCTAACCAACTGAACTACCGGACCATTATTTGGTTGCACTAAAGTACTACGATCTTTCACTGGCAAGCGTGAAATTTTTGGTTGCACTAAAGTACTACTGATGTTTCACTGAAGTGAGTGAAACATTATTTGGTTGCGGGGGCAGGATTTGAACCTACGACCTCCGGGTTATGAGCCCGACGAGCTACCAGACTGCTCCACCCCGCGATGATATATATAAAATGATTCTGGCTTAGCGACGTCCTACTCTCGCAGGGAAAACCCAACTACCATCGGCGCTGAAGAGCTTAACTTCTGTGTTCGGTATGGAAACAGGTGTGACCTCTTCGCTATTGTCACTAGGCCTACAGGATGTAGGTCGTTCGATGTTGTTCCCAGGACGGGAACGGTTTTAATCGAACAATCCTTTAAAA
>DUPD01000049.1 GCA_012838505.1 Bacilli bacterium
ACAATAATAACCCTGAGTCTGAGGTTAAATTCCCGCCGTCAAAATTAACTTTGATCATTTTGTTGAAATTAAGTGACTTTTCGATTACACTTTTCATTATGGAGTCCTCCTTGATTTGTGTTTGTTTCGTCACTTATATAATATCAAAGATCGGGCTCCTTTTCACTTAATTAGTGAAAGATCGATTGGCTATTTTTAATTGATTTGATACAGTTTCTTAAGGGTTTGTGGTGGGACTGTGAATAATCTGGGAACTCAACTGATCTATTAATTTGCTTTAATGGCAAATAAAAATATAGAAGAAAGGATGTGTTTTTCAATGAGGAAAATAAAATACGGTAAATATTTACTGCTCCTTATCTTTGTAATGTCTATTGTATATTCTGGAGATGATGTTGGCAGTTCTGAAGTTGTTCATGCAGATGAAACAACTTATGAGGACTTTTATGATTTTGATGAGTTACCAAAAAGTGACGTCGTGCTAACGGATACATTTGAATTAATTGCAGCAGATAGGGTGAATAGTTTGGGGGTAAACCATGGTCCTTCATTAGATCCAAATCGCTCTGACGTAGTTATTATTACTCAGAATGAACAATGGCAATTTGGAGGTTTGTGGTATAAAAATCCGATTGATATGGAAAAGGACTTCTCTATGCTCATGTACGTAAATTTAGGTAATAAATGGAATAACGGTAATTATGATGGTAACGGAGGTGCGGACGGAATCACATTTACCATCCAAGGACACACAAATACGAGCGGGGTTGCGCTAGAAAATACAATTGGAGCAAATGGAGCTGGCCTAGGTGCATATGCTAAGGATCCAGATTCTAATGATCCATTTGATGCATATAATAGTAACTTTATTAGAAATGCCCTTGTTTTGGAGTTCGATACTTTCTATAACAATAAAGAAACTTTGACACATGACAATAATACTCCCAACTTTGGTAATGGGTATGTTGGTAACGATTATAATGGTGCTAAATTCTATGGTCATATTGATTTAACGAAAACACCAGCTTGGTTGGGCGCTGATCAAGCAACATTTTACAAGCAACATGATGCCTCTGAAAGTAATCCGTATTTTAGGTCGCCAGATAATATGTATGATGCGACTAATCAAGATTTAACAGATAATCGCTGGCGTAAAGTTGAAGTAAGTTGGAAGAGTTCGACTCATACATTAACCTACAATATTGCAGGTTACAGTCCAATAGTTTATCAGTTTAGTGGTTCAGAGGATGTTAACGAAACCTTTGGAGGAAATCTAGTCTATTGGGGATTTACTGGTTCAACTGGGGATTCGACTAATCTCCAACAGGTTGGAATCTTTGAAGTGCCAGATCAAACAGAGAGTTCAATTGAGAAATTAGCACGCAATATTACTAAAAATGGGAAAAATGCTGAATTCGCAAAAGAAGCGATAATGAAGTTGGGCGATACAATCGAATATCAAGTTACGGTAGAATATCCAGAGGAAGACAATACCCAGGAAATGATAGTGGCAGTTATTGAAGATAAGTTACCTGCTGAATTAGAGTATGTAGATGGATCATTGAGGGTTCAATTAAATGATTCTGATGTTACTCCCACTCCAGAGTGGAATAACGGTGAAATACATTTAGGTGATTTTGGTCCTGGAAATAAGTTTGTCGTAACTTATCAAGCGGTTGTTAAAGAAGAAGGGGTTATTGAAAATACAGCAACATTTTATTCAAAGTATACAAATCCAATTGATGATACCGCGACAGTTTATAGCGGTTCGATAAATATATTAAAAGTGGATGGAACGAATCAACCGTTAGAAGGTGCGAAATTCACTGTTGAAGGGCCTAATAACTTTAGCGTAAATTTACCAAGAGATGAGGAAGCTTCATCTTCAACGTATAAATTGGATTACCTAGAACCAGGTGATTATACTATTACCGAAACAAAAGCACCTGATGGTTATTTGCCTGCAGCGCCACAAACCGTGACTGTTTCGAAAGGACCTGTTGATTTAGAAGTAACCTTTAAAAATTACAGATCACCAAGCGTCATTAAAGAACAAAAGAATAGCTTTGCAGATGATGACGAGTATGGGGATACATCTGAAACACTGGTTGGTGACTCTGTTGATTTTAGAATAACCTCGTCTTTGCCAGAAGATTTTCATGAGTATAAGGAATTTAAAATCTTGGATGAACTTGATTCAAGACTGACCTATGATGAAGAATCAGCTCAGTTATTTGCTGATTCAAGTATCGAACTAGAACTGACAACTGATTATACAGTGCAATTAATTAATGATTTATTAGTAGTCGAATTAACCGCTACGGGAATCGATAAATTGGATGATACGACGGAACTATATTTAACATTTACTGCTCAAGTAAATGAAACAGCTTTGGAGAATTTAACTAATATTCCGAATCAATCAACCATTGAATTTATTAATAAATCAGACCAAGATGGTCGTTCAGAGTCAAACGAAACGAACACGATTCCATTAACAGGACGTGTAGATATTTTTAAAGTTTTTAAAAATGATTTGTTAGAAGAAATGCCACTCTCGGATGCAGTTTTTCGTTTGCAAATTAAATCTGGGGAAACATGGATTAACTTTGGAACAGATCAGACGTCGAATCAAGATGGAAAATTACATTGGGAGAAACTCCCGAAAGGTGAATATCGAATTAAAGAGATAAAGGCTCCTGAAGGCTTCTTATTACTTGCCAATCCAATAGAATTTGAGATTACAAGTGAAAACACAACGCATGCACATAGTTATGTTGTGGAGAATATCCCGCAAGAGGAACTACCTCAAACGGGTGGGATTGGGACAGCTACATTTACGATAACAGGACTTCTGTTGATGATGTCAGCGGGGCTCAGTTCATTAATTACAAGAATTAAAAAAAATTATAAAGGGGTATAAAAATGAAAAAAAGGTTTTTTAGTAGTTTCTTGATTGTGTTACTATTATTGGTTAATTTTGCGACTTCTGCTTTAGCTTTACAAGACCCACCGGTTGATTTTACGAAAAGAGGTTCAATTACAGTTCATAAGTATAGTTTCGAAGGTGACGAAGCGGATAAACTTGATGGGACAGGTGTTGAGCTAGATAAGGATGTGGATATTCCTAACCAATCAACACCATTGCCTGGAACAGTATATGAAATCCAACAAACACATGAGCTTGTACAAGGGACAAATAATCAGGAAGAGTGGGTGGAATTAGAAACACCAGCTACGCCTATTCAGAGAACTACAGACTCAAATGGTGTAGCAAACTTTGATGATTTAGATCTTGGGCGATATACATTAAAGGAAATCTCTGCACCAGGACATTTAACAGATCCGCGTACTTATTATATTGATGTTCCATTAACAGTTGCAGATGGTACGCAATTATTATATGACGTACATGTTTATCCTAAGAATACACCTGTTGATGGTGGCGTTGAATTTCTTAAGCTTGGTGAAGACGCAGAAGAAAATGCATTAGCAGGAGTTGTGTTCCACTTATTTCATGAGAATGGCACAAGAGTAGATGATGAAGACTATATCTCAGGCCTTGATGGTTATGTTAGAGTGACGGGACTAGCTACTGGATCTTATTATTTTAAAGAAGTAGAAACAGTAAACGGTTATTTATTAAACGATACAAAGATCCCGTTTGAAATTGAGGAGATAACTGGTGATGAACAGCCGGAAACAGTTGTTCTACCAAACTTCCAAAACTATAAAGAACCTGATGTTTTTAAAGAGCAAAGAGATGTAAATGAAACGGACTGGGGAGCAGAAACAACCACTCTTATTGGTGAAACAGTTGATTTCCGTCTCTCAGCTATTGCTCCGACAGATATAAAAGAATATGTTAAATTTGCTTTGTCTGACCAAATTGATGCACGATTAGATTACACAATGGGTTCAACGACAGTTTATATTAATGACCTGGATACTCCTTTGCTAGCGGATGAAGACTATATATTAACTGAAGCAACTGAAGCAAATAATGACACATTAGAAGTTTCTCTAACGGCAACAGGTATTGCTAAATTAGCTGCGGGAGATACACTTTATGTTGAATTCTCTGCAGTAGTTAACGAAAGTGCACTAGGCGCAGGACCAATTGAAAACACAGCAATTGTTGATTGGGATAATAATAAAGGTGATGAAGGCGATAAAGAATCTGAGCCAACTATTACTACCCCAAAAGAAGGATCTATAACTATTACAAAAGTTGCGAAGAATGATAATGAACTTTTATTAGAAGGAGCAACATTTAAACTACAACGTTTAGATGAAAATGGAGAATGGCAAGATGTTGCTGGTTCAAGTCAAACAACAGATCAAACTGGTAAATTAACTTGGAATCGCTTGGTCTCAGGGGATTATAGATTGGTAGAAACTGTGGCACCAGCTGGATATAACCTCTTAGCAAATCCAATTGAATTTGTCATTGATGATGGTGATAATTTAACTCATGAATTTTTAGTTGAAAATATGCCAGAAGGTTTAATCCCGCAAACAGGTGGAATGGGTACATTGCTATTTACAGTGTCTGGTTTGTCATTAATGGGCTTTGCAGGCTTTAATTTAATTAGAAAAAGACAAGAAGCAAAGTAATATATTCAATCTAAATAAGGAATAGGTTTAATCACCTGTTCCTTATTCAATTATTATAACAGGCAAGGATGTACTTACATGAAAAAAAATATCATCATTATTTTATGTTTCATCTTAGGGTTAGGTATCTTCTTATTCCCGATCGTTTCAAATTATTTTAATAGTATTGTTCATTATACTGTGATCAAGGACTACCAGAATAATGTAAAAGAAATAGATGAAGAAGAGTTAAAAAAGATAAGGGAAGAAGCTGAAAAGCATAATCAGGCCTTAACAGAACAAGTTACTGTAATGAATGATCCCTTTTCTGAAGATGGTGAAAATGAAAGGAAAATATCTGGGTATGCAAGCATCACTAAAGTAGGTCAAGCAATGGGGTATGTTAGTATACCTGTCATAGACGTGGAGTTGCCAATATATGGCGGGGTCAGTGATACGGTATTGTCAAAAGGTATCGGACACCTCCCGCGCTCATCACTACCTATAGGTGGTGAAGGGACGCATGCTGCACTAACAGGTCACAGAGGACTACCTACCTCTAAACTTTTTCGGAATTTGGATCAAGTTGAGTTGGGTGATCATTTTTTTGTTCATATATTAAATGATACTTTAGCCTATCAAGTTGACCAAATTAAAATTGTCCTTCCACATGAACTAGAGGAATTAGCAATATTGCCAGATGAGGATTATGTTACGCTGATTACTTGTGAACCATATATGATAAATTCCCATCGTCTGCTAGTGCGGGGGACGCGCATTCCATTTGAACCAGATGCAGAAGCGATTGACTACCAATCTGGTGATATACTTAAAGCAAAGGATGGCAATAGAAGGATATTAATCGGCTCAATCTTAATAGGTGTTCTAATAATAGGGACAACGCTAGGGATCACGTTAAAAGTCTTGAAGAAACGAGAGGAAAAAGGCAATGGGATATAAAAAGATACTTATGTTAATTATTTTTCTAATTGGCCTCAGTCTAGTTCTTTATCCAGTGATATCCAAGAAATATTATCAAGCCCATTTAAATGAGGTGGTGGCCAGTTTTAATGATGGATATGAAAAAGCCTCTCTTGACAAAGATTCAGAAGTAGATGAATCCATATTTGCGACAATTGAGATTCCAAAAATTAATCTACATTTACCAATATATTATGGTACATCAAATGAAATTTTATCTAATGGCATTGGGCTGATTGAAAATATGCATGAATCAATTGGTGGGCTTAGTACACACAGTATTTTAGCTGGCCACTCTGGGATAGCTTCAAAGGAACTATTTACGAATATTCACAAATTAGAAATTGGAGATGTATTTAGAATTAATATGAGAGATGCCCAATTGGAATACAGCGTCATAGATAATCAAAAGATAAAAGTAACTGAAACAGAGTATTTAGAGCCACAAAAAGACAGGGACTTGGTAACTTTATTGACATGTCCAACCTTTGATTCAAAAAACTACCGGATTATTGTTATTGGTGAAAGGATTAATGGTGACTAGCTTAAAGTTTTTTAAAAAGTTTGATAGAATTATTAATGAAGGTGGAAATTAATTTCACAACTTAAAATTCAACAGAATGAAGTGTTTGAACAACAAACGGTTAAAATACAAAAGAAATTCGGTCAGACTGAATTTCTTTTGTTTGTTTAACAATTTTTTGGAACTAAGCTATTTATGTTTTGACTAAAGTTGAAGATTATGACATGAAATCTGCTTATTTTACAAAAAAGTCTGTTTATCTACTTGACTATTATTGATTACTATATATAATGTAAGTGAATCATAGCAAACGATTGCATCTACTGTTTGTAGTTGGCTATATTTAATAAGGCCAACATCAAACTATGCTGGTTTATATTTTTAAAAACCATGAGGTTATGTTTTTAGTCTATTTAGGCAACCGGTTTCCCTAAGGTAATTTGATAACTTTAATTATAAAAATAAAATTTGCTTCATGACAAATAATGAACACTATTTTGCTTGATTCTATTGTTGAGCGTTAATGAGCAGTTCAATTTTGTTGGCGCTTACATATGGAGTTAAATATTAAGGGGGGTGAAGTTAATTAAATTTAACTCTTAAGTTAGTATTTCAGCAAGTAAAAAATTAAAGGGTGAGAGGAGAATTAAGAAAGAATGAAGTTATCTAAAAGAGTAAAAAGAAAGTTTATGCGGATGGCAAGTATGTTTTTATGCTTTGTTATTTTGCTCCCAATGTTTGATGGTGTTTTAGTTTCGGCTAAAGGTCTTATGACAAGTCAGCCAGCTTCAACAACGGAGGAGGTTCCGATTAACGGAACAATTATGCAATACTTTGAATGGTATTTGCCTGATAATGGTCAGCACTGGGATCGCTTAGGTGAAGATGCTGAACATTTAAATGATATTGGTATTACCTCTGTATGGATTCCGCCTGCATATAAAGGTCATGTTGGGACAAGCGATGTAGGTTATGGTGTCTATGATTTTTATGATTTGGGCGAATTTAATCAAAAGGGAACTGTTAGAACTAAATATGGTACGAAGGAACAATTACAAAATGCAGTTGAACAACTACACGCACAAGATGTTCAAGTATATGCTGATATCGTTGTCAATCATTTGATGGGCGGTGATGCGAGTGAGAGTGTTAGGGCAGTTGAAGTAAACCCACATAATCGAAATCAAGATATTTCGGGGGAGTTTAACCACTCGGCGTGGACCGTTTTTAATTATGATGGAAGAAACAATGCGCACTCGTCATTTAAATGGCGTGCTGAACATTTTGATGGTGTTGATGACTGGGGGAAAATCTACCGCTTCGCTAATAAAAATTGGGACTGGGAAGTAAGCACGGAGAATGGTAACTATGATTATTTGATGGGAGCAGATTTGGATTTTGATCATCCAGATGTTGCACAAGAAATTAAAGACTGGGGTGTTTGGTATACTGAGGAAATTGGTCTAGATGGTTTCAGACTAGATGCAGTTAAGCATATTAAATATGAGTTTATGAGAGACTTTGTTAATTATGTAAGAGCAGAGACAGGTAAAGAAATGTTTACGGTTGGAGAATTCATTGGTGGACTAGGGGATCTTCAGCGTTATTTAGATGTTGTTGATCATAATATGTCGTTGTTTGATTTTCCGCTTCGAAATAATTTTGCCGAAGCCTCTTCGTCAAATGGGAACTTTGATATGCGCCAGCTTTCTAATAATACTTTAGTTGGTTCAAATCCAATACATGCAGTTACATTTGTTGAGAATCATGATACGCAACCTGATCGAGATGATGCCCATGGTGCACCAGTCCTTGATTGGTTTAAGCCGCTTGCTTACGCCTATATTTTAACGCGTGAGGAAGGGTATCCAAAAGTATTTTACGGTGATTATTATGGAACAAATGGTACGAATGGGAATAATATTGCTCCGTTGAGAGATCAACTTGATCCATTATTACTTGCACGTAAGAATAATGCTTATGGTACGCAACATGATTATTTAGATGATGCTGATTTGATTGGTTGGACTAGAGAAGGTCATCCATCGAAACCGGGATCTGGACTTGCGACTGTTATGACAAACCGCAGTGGTGGTACGAAAAATATGTATGTTGGAACACAACATGCGGGTAGTACGTGGATAGATACAACTGGGAATATTAAGTCATCTGTAACGATTGATTCATCAGGTTATGGGAATTTTTCTGTTAAAGATGGATCTGTTTCAGTTTGGGTACCAGAATATGATGGTAGTCAACATGATGAATTACCAACTACACCAGAAAATTTAAGAGCAACAACGAGTGACTCCACTGTTGAATTAAATTGGAATGCATCTAGTGATGATAATGGGGTTGCTAATTATGAAGTATACCGAAATAACACATTGATTGCAGAGCCGATTAATCCACATTATATTGATCAAGGTGTTCAAAGTAATACAACTTATAATTATCGTGTAAGAGCGGTGGATACCGCTGGTCAAAGGTCAGGGTTCAGTAGTACAGTAACTGTAAAAACATCGGACTCAGAAGATGACGAAGATGACGATGACCCCATTGATATACCAGATCCAACAGAACTAGTAAATAAGCCTTTTTCGTGGGATAATGCAAACGTTTACTTTGTTTTGACGGACCGTTTCTACAATGGAAATACAAGTAACGATAATTCATACGGAAGACCGCAACGAGATGCTTGGGGTTCAAATATAGGTACTTTCCATGGTGGAGATATAAAAGGATTAACACAAAAACTAGAAGAAGGATATTTTACAGAACTAGGAACGAATGCGATTTGGATCTCGGCACCATGGGAACAAATTCATGGCTGGGTTGGTGGTGGAAGTGGTGGTGACTTTGCTCACTATGCTTATCATGGCTATTACGGACTAGATTTTACAGCAATGGATCAAAATATGGGAACAGTTGACGAGATGCGTGAATTTGTTGATCTTGCACATTCATTAGGTATTCGAGTTGTTCTGGATATCGTGATGAATCATGTTGGTTATCCAACGATTGTTGATATGCATGATTTTGGCTTTGGAGATTCTGGTGGTCTTTCGAGAAATTGGACACCTGATCGTGGACAAGGACAAGACTGGCACACGCACAATGATATTGTGAATAAAGATAATGCGGCAGCTTGGGCGAATTGGTGGGGTAGAGACTGGATTCGTGCAGATGAAACAGCCGGTTATGACAATTGTGGTGGTAGTGAAATATCAATGTGCTTAAGCTTTTTACCAGATGTGAAGACTGAAACAACAACAGGTGTCAGTTTACCACCGATCTTAAAAAATAAGTGGAATGATCAATCGAGTGGTTATGAAGATTGGCTTGTTCCAGCCGCTGAACCTTACCGTCAAGAGTTAAATATTGCGCCTAAAGATTATATGGTCAAATGGATAAGTTCTTGGGTTGAGGAATTTGGGATTGATGGGTTCCGTGTAGATACTGCTAAACATGTGGAAATTGACCGATGGGCACAATTAAAAGATGAAGCCGAAGTGGCACTTCAGACATGGCGAGAGAATAATCCGGATCGTCCAGGCGCTAATTGGGATGACGATTTTTGGATGACTGCAGAAGTCTTTGGGCATGGTCTTGGTAAAAGTGAATATTTCGACCATGGCTTTGATTCGGTGATCAACTTTGATTTCCAAGGTGCAAACAAGAATGATTTAGAAGGTCTATTTTCTAGATATGCAAACGCTATTAATAATGACCCTGATTTCAATATGTTAAGTTATATTTCATCTCATGATACAGCTCTATACAATAGAGATGATTTAATTCAGGCTGGTACTGCTTTGTTACTCCTTCCAGGTGGAGTGCAGACATTCTATGGTGATGAAACGGCTCGACCAATGGGGGATGGGGGTTCTGACCCTGAACAAGGTACCCGCTCATCAATGAACTGGGATGATATTAACGAAGAAGTGCTTTCTCACTGGCAGAAGCTAGGTCAATTTAGGAATGATCACATAGCTGTTGGTGCGGGAGAACACAAGCAATTAGCAAGTAGTCCTTACACATTTTCGCGTGTGTATGAATCAGATGAATTAATTGATGAAGTTGTTATTGCAGTAGGTGCACAAGGAACGACAGCAGTTACTGTAGAAGGTATTTTTGAAGATGGAACAGTCGTCAGAGACGCTTATACCGGGAATGAAACAACGGTAACTAATGGAACAGCAAGCTTTGCTACTGGAAATCAAGGGATCATTCTAATTGAAAACGCAGCAGAGCCAGTAACAAACTTACCGATTGTTTCTGCATCACCAGATAGTCATTCGTTTAGATCGGATGAGATCACAATTACGTTAAAACTTGATCGTGCAGAGAGTGGTAAGTATACGCTTGATGGAAGTAATCCTGAAGATGGAATAGCATTTACAGATGGCGAAGAATTAACGATTGGTGCTGACATGGAGTTTGATGAAGTAGTAACATTAAGACTCTATGCTGAAAATGAGAATGGTACAAGGACAAGAAGTTACACTTATAGAAAACTGGATCCAGATGCGGTACTTGAAGTGTATTTCCAGAAGCCAGCTGATTGGGGAACACCGCAAATCTATTATTATGATACATTACCAGAAGAGACTGAGGTAACATGGAACACAGCACCAACGATGACTCATGTCGAAGATGATTGGTATGTATACGTTTTTGAAAATGCTCAAAGTGCAAATATCTTATTTAAAGATGCTTCAGGGAGACAAATTCCAGGACCAGATGAGCCAGGATTTTTAGTTGAAAATGTTGGTTGGTATGATGGGCAGAGGTGGCTTGATTCAGATCCATTTGAAAGTGATCCTAAAGATCCGGCCACTACACCAGAAAACTTACGTGGTATTGCTGTAACAGAAACAACTGTTACACTTCAGTGGGATCGCTCTGACGGTCATGTTGTAGAATATGAAGTCCTGCGTGATGGCGATGTTGTAGGTACAACATCACAAACAACATATACCGATCAGAACCTTAATCCAGACACAACTTACACATATTCTGTTGTTGCTGTTGGGGATGGGGGACAGAGGTCTACTCCGAGTGAAGTGGTGGAAGTAACGACTCAAGAAGAGCCAGTGGACATCTTTAAGCATCCTGCCGTATTCTACCGTACGCATGTTCAGGATTTCGGATGGCAGCCGTTTGTAAAAGACGGTGCGATGAGCGGGACTTCCGGCCAAGCAAAACGTGTGGAAGGCATTGAAATTAAATTGGATAACCTGCCATATGCAGGCGGTATTGAATATCAAACGCACGTGCAAAGCTATGGATGGACGAACTGGGCCAAAAATGGTGCAATGAGTGGAACCTCTGGAGAAGGGAAGCGTTTGGAAGGCATTCGTATTAAGTTAACCGGCGACCTGGCTAAGCATTATGATGTGTATTACCGTACGCATGTTCAGGATTTCGGCTGGTTAGATTGGACGAAGAACGGTGAGGCTTCTGGTACAGAAGGCTTAGGAAAGCGTGTGGAAGGGATTGAAGTGCAACTCGTTA
>DUPD01000050.1 GCA_012838505.1 Bacilli bacterium
AGAATGCAAAATGGGAAAGTCAAAAAGAATATGTGAGAGAAAAGCTTTCAGATAAGAAGACAGGCGAAATCTATCGTAAACGTAAAATAGATGTAGAGCCGTTCTTCGGATTTTTGAAGGCTAATTTGGGTTTCACTCGTTTATCTTTAAGAGGTCAATCCAAAGCGCACAATGAACTTGGATTTGCGTTATTGGCAGTGAACTTAAGGAAGTTCACTGCCAATAACGTTAAAACTCCAATGAATCCAAATGATGATAAAAATAAAAATGGTTCTATTTACGACAAAACCGTAAGTAGAACCATTTTTTACTTAGTAAGACTAGTTATGTCCCAGCCTCTTTTATTTTGTTAACCTAGTCCTCATGCTATCAACAAATCAAGCTAGAGGTTATGGTTGCGGGTTAATCTATCCCCTTAACGATGAAAAGTAGAACTAAGGTCAACGATTAGACGCTAAGATGATTTATCGAATCTAATGCAATCAATTTTTTAACTAATCCTCATATTAAGACATCGGAAATAGCCTCGGTCTGATGTGCTAATCAAATTTAATCATTTTTTCGAAAAGATGTATAGTATAGTTATTGTATCAATCAGTTTTTGACGGACAGAAGGGTTTTGAAAGGTGGGACGAACTTGAAAATATTACTTGTAGAAGATGATAAAACAATTGCGTCAGGTCTGGAGTATTCATTACAACAGGATGGGTATCAGGTGGTTATTTGTTATGATGTGGAATCGGCTAAAAAAGTAATTACAGCTGAGTTGGAGCATTTTTCATTATGTCTGTTTGATTTATCGCTTCCAGATGGGAGTGGCTACGAGTTGTGCCAAATTGTCAAGGCGCGGGCTGATATACCGGTGATCTTTTTAACGGCTATGGATGAAGAAGTGAGTGTTGTGATGGGGCTTGATATGGGAGCGGACGATTATATTACGAAGCCATTTCGGGTTCGGGAGTTATTATCAAGGATTAAATCTGTCTTGAGACGTTATCAAAAGCAGGTACAAACGAATATAGTCAACATCTCCAATGTTCAAATTAATACGCTTGAAGGGAAAGTATATAAAAACGGTGATGAGTTAACATTAACGGCTTTAGAGTATCGTTTGCTGCTTATTTTCGCGAATCATTTAGGACAGGTTCTTTCAAGAAATCAATTGTTGGAACAAATTTGGGATGTGGCGGGCGATTTTGTTAACGACAATACGTTAACGGTTTATATTAAACGCTTGCGGGAGAAGTTGGAGGATGATCCACAAAAACCAACGATTATAAAAACAGTCCGAGGTCTGGGATATAGGGTAGGTGATTAATGTGCTGCGTAATCGAGAAATACGCGTTTTGTTTATTGCGATTATAGTGATTAGTATAACCATGATCACGTGTGTAGCATGGTTTCCTAAATCTGCTGTTATTGCGGTGATCATTGCGTCAATTTTAATTTTGATTACTGTTTTCAGATTCACATTTTGGCGGTATCGTGAAATTGAAAAGCTATCTTCTTATTTACAAAAAATCAGCAGTGGTGATTATATGCTTGATGTTCGGGATAATCACGAAGGTGAACTGAGTATTTTGAAAAACAATATATATAAAGTTACTTTAATGTTAGCGGAGAAAAGTGAATTGTTAAGGAAAGACAAAATTCATCTAACAGACGCGATCTCTGATATATCTCATCAGTTAAAAACACCACTGACATCGATGACTGTCATGACTGATTTGTTGAGTGATGCAAAATTGCCAGCTGCTAAAAGAGTAGAATTCACCCACAACATCAGTACGCAATTAGAAAGAATCGAATGGCTAGTAACTTCTTTATTAAAACTTTCAAAAATTGATGCGGGAACAGTCACGTTTAAGCGAGACAAAATAAGTGTCAAAAATGTAATTGAAAAGGCATTAGATCCACTCAGAATACCGATTGAGATTAAAGAGCAGAATATTGTAGTCACAGGTGAAGAGGGAGTCAGCTTTGTAGGAGATCTGAATTGGACGGTTGAGGCGCTCATTAATATTCTGAAAAATTGTGTCGAACACACGCCAGAAGGAGGCACAATTGAACTCTCATTCACTGAAAATATTCTTTATACGGAACTAATCGTTAAAGATAATGGCAAGGGCATTGCTAAGGAAGATCTTCCTTATTTGTTCAATCGATTTTTCAAAGGAAAAAATGCAAATGATGATAGCATAGGAATAGGTATGGCAATGGCGTATTCGATTGTGACTAACCAAAATGGACATCTAGACGTCACAAGTGAACAAGGTAGAGGGACAATTTTTCGGATAAAATTTTATCAACAAATCACTAAGTGACTAAATTGTCACTTAAAAGTCACTCGAACGTCATTTTAGGCAGATAAACTGAACTTAACACTTATTAATGGAGGTTAGCAAATGGAAATTTTGAAAATAGAAAATCTGTCTAAAATTTATGGTAAGGGTGAAACGGCGGTTAAGGCGCTTGATAATGTTTCTTTTACGGTTCAAAAGGGGGAATTTGTTGCAATTATTGGCCCGTCAGGTTCTGGTAAATCGACGCTCTTACACTTGCTTGGGGGTGTTGATCGACCAACAAGTGGCAAGGTGTTTATCGATAACACCGATATTTATGATTTAGACGAAACGCAACTTGCGATTTTTAGACGAAGACAAATCGGATTAATTTATCAGTTTTATAACTTGATTCCTGTCTTAACAGTCGAAGAAAATATTACTTTACCAATCTTATTGGATGGCCAAAAAGTTGATCAAAATCATTATAGTCAAGTAGTTGATACGCTCGGCCTAGAGGAAAGAATGGGTCATTTGCCAAATCAACTTTCAGGTGGACAGCAGCAAAGAGTTTCAATCGGACGGGCGCTAATAAACAATCCTGCCATCATACTGGCTGATGAGCCAACGGGAAACTTAGATAGTGAAAATAGTAAAGAAATCATTGATTTACTGAAACTATTTAATAAAACGTACAATCAAACATTAGTCATGATTACCCATGATGAACGGATTGCGCTTCAGGCTGATCGCATTATTACGATTAAAGATGGTCAGATCGCCAAAGATGAGGTGGTTCGTCCATGAATATCATTAGCAAATTAACACTACGTCATTTGAAGGAGAACAAGCGCAGAACACTTGTCACCATTATTGGTGTGATTATTTCTGTTGCGATGTTAACGGCGGTTTCGACGCTTGGCGTTTCGTTTATGGCATTGTTTCAGCAACAAGAAATAGCCAATACTGGTGAGTGGCATGCACTTTATCGTGATGTCAATGAAGAGCAATTAGCAATGATTCATGCCGATGACAACACAGAGTCAATTATTCTGTCAAGAGATGCGGGCTATGCTAATTTGAAAGGCAGTGAAAATAATTATAAGCCTTATTTATTCGTTAGAGAATATAATGAGAGCGGTTTTGAGAAATTTCCGATTGATTTAATTGAAGGAAGACTCCCGAGAAATGAAACTGAGCTAATCATTTCAAAACATATTGAAACGAACGGAAAAGTTAACTTTGAGCTAGGTGAGACAATCAATTTAGCCATTGGTGAGCGTCAGGTTGCTTTAAATGACGATTATTTAGATCAATCACGATCACTGAGAACCGATGGCGATCTAAATGTCGAAACGTTATCGGATCAACAAACAAAACAATTTACTATTGTCGGTGTGATGGCGCGTCCGAGCTGGGAACCGATTGTTGCCCCAGGTTATACGGTCTTGACTTATTTATCTGAGGACTACTTAACGAGTAGTGAACCGGTCAACGTCTCAGTTGTATGGAATAAAATTAATCGATCAGCTCTAGAAAATGCTGAGAAACTCGGGCAGCAATTGAATATAGACGCATATTCATTTAACAGTAATTTGTTACGCTATTATGGTGTGATTAATCAGGGCAACCTAAGAGCGACACTCTTTTCCTTAGTAGGAATTATCATGAGCGTGATTGTTGTTGGTTCAGTTTCGCTTATTTATAATGCATTCGCGATTTCTGTCTCAGAGCGTTCCCGACATTTAGGAATGTTATCAAGCGTCGGGGCAACAGAAAAACAAAAACGTAATTCGGTCTTTTTCGAAGGAGCTGTTATTGGATTGATTAGTATTCCACTTGGGATTATCAGTGGCTTAGTCGGTATCGGGATCACCTTTTATTTTATTAATGACCTGATTTTAGAAACGCTAGACATGACTGGGACACTAAAAGTGGTTGTGACACCAATGTCGATTATTCTTGCTTGTGCCGTTTCACTGTTAACGATTTTTATTTCAACCTATATCCCAGCCAAGAGAGCTTCAAAAGTCTCAGCAATTGATGCAATTAGACAAACGATGGATGTCAAAACAACAAGTAAAAAGTTGAAGACATCTCGGCTCGTTCGGAAGCTATTTGGTATTGAAGCGGAGTTTGGTTTGAAAAACTTGAAAAGGAATAAACGCAGATATTCAGTTGTTGTCTTTTCTTTAGTCGTTAGTATCGTTTTATTTTTAACAGTTAGCTTCTTTACTGACCAAATTAGAAAAACAGCAGGCTATACTCAAAGTGGATTTAATTATGATATTTCGTTGGAATCTTATATTAGAGATGGCAGTGCCCATCAATTTAGTGATACTTTTATTGATTCCGTGACATCTATTGACGAAATAACTGACGATAGCTTTATTCAAGAAGTATACTTAGAAACAAACTTGAAATCAAATCAAATCCCTGATGAATTTGATCTATTCGATCAAGAGGATGAATATCATTTTGGAATTGACATGTATGTGTTAGATAAAGAAAGTTTACAGACCTATGCTGAGGAGATTGGTGTAGATGAAGCCGAGTTAATAGATGAAAATAAAATGACCGGTATTATTATTAATCGAGCGCTGGCTACAGGAGAAAAATATGGAGAGACAACAGCAATTCAAATGATCCCTGGAGAATCGCTTGAAATTATTTATGATGATTGGCAAGCAGATAACAAGATTGCTCTCGGTGATTTAGAAGTTGTTGCCTTAACAGACAAGATCCCACTCGGTGTTCGAGTAAACTATCAACATAATTTAAATATCATTGTTTCTGAAGAGACATTTAGTCAGTTAAATAAAGCGGATCAAATTACAGAAGTATTATATGCCTTATATCTAACTAGTTCGGATCCGTTAGCTGTTCATGAAAAATTAGAGGAGTTAAAAGAAAGTAATATGTATATTTACAATCATCATAGAGCAAGACAAGAAGAAGAACGATCCTTATTACTGATTTCTGTCTTTATTTACGGATTTATTATTTTAATCACGGCCATTTCAGTGGCAAATATATTTAACACAATATCGACAAGTATTTCATTAAGAAAACAGGAATTTGCGATGCTTAAATCGGTCGGTATGACACCAAAAGGCTTTAACAAAATGATTAATTACGAAAGTATTTTCTATGGGATCAAAGCATTGTTGTACGGGCTACCAATTAGTCTTGCTGTGATGTATCTAATTTATCTAGCTATGGATGTATCATTTGAGTATCCTTTTGAAATACCGTGGCTAACAATTCTCTATACATTTATCGCTGTATTTTTCATCGTTGGTTCAGCAATGCTCTACTCCGGATCAAAAGTTAAAAAAGAAAACATTATTGACGGTTTGAAGCAGGAGAACCTATAGAGAATATACTGTAAACTAAAAAAGTGTCAGTCCTTTTAAATCGAAAAAGGGCTGACACTTTAGTTTTTCATTTACGAATAGATCAAGCTTATAAACTTGCCCTGATACGACAAGAAACAACGCTTTATGGTTAAGATTAGCCTCTAATCTATCCCTTATAAGGCAAAAACTATCGCTGTTAGGTCACGAATAACCCCTAATCTTGCCCTCAAGTAGGCAGGGTCTATCATTATAGGTAATGATTAGCCGGTTATTTCCTAAATTCTGTTCAGGTAATCCAACCGACAACCTTATTTTCTCAAATCAATCTTCTTATTCACAAAATACATAATAAACCCACCAATGGTCATTGAAACAACTTGTCCACCAGCTATCGTCAGATACATGAACCAAAAAGAAACCGGCTCTTCAGAAATAAAATAAATTTCCCCAGCAATCGTAAACATCGACACGACAACAATTGCCGCCATGACAACCATTTTCGCTTTTAAATTTTTCATCCGTTTCGTAGCTGCTCTTGAAATCACTAAGACAAGGAAGGTAGACAATCCACCGACAACAACATCGATTAACCCAAAAGGTGAAAAGAAGTTAACAATCACAACACCTAATGTCACCGCAATCACATAACGTTTATGAAATAGTGCAAGGTAATTAAACATTTCGGAAAGTCTAAATTGGATTGGACCAAAACCAACAGGGGCAACCACAAGTGTGATCACAATGTAAAGAGCTGCAATTAGGCCCATTTTTGCTAATTCTTGGACAGGCGTCCGTGAGGTTTGTTGCTTAATATTTTTTTCCATAAAAAAATTCTCCTTTGTAAAATAGTATCTGCTATTTTAGTAATAACTATGGCCAAAGGATGAGAGCAGATTTGCTCTAACGAAGTGCCATAGTGCAAGCTTAAAAAAACTCGCCTGATAAGTATACCAAAGTCAGTCCTAATCTGCAAGGCTATTTCATAATCCAGCCACCATCGATTGGGATCACTGCACCATGAATATAGTCAGCCTTGTCACTAGCAATAAATAAAGTCAAGTCAGCGACCTCTTCAGGCTTTGCCCAGCGCCCCGCAGGCGTCTCATCCGCAACCCACTTTGCCATTTTACCATCACCAGCAAAATCAGCCGCATTCATTGGTGTTTCAATCGCGCCAGGTGCAATCGCATTTGCCCGAATCCCGTCACGAATGTAATCATAATCAAGCTGCTTCGTGTAACCAATAATCCCATGCTTTGAAGCGGTATATGCAGCCCCGCCGCCACCAGCGACAAGTCCAGCAATTGATGTCATATTTATAATACAACCTTTTTTCAGCGCTAACATCTGAGGCAAAACCGCATTCGTGACCAAGTACGTTCCCTTTAAGTTCGTATTGATAATCTGATCCCACAACGCCTCACTCGTGTCTAAAGTTTTTGCATAACCATCAAGAATTCCGGCCGTATTGAGTAAAATATCAATTGCGCCAAACTGCTTAACCGCCTGCTCGACAGCCTGCTTATCCGCCACATCAGCAATCTGATACTGCAAAAATTCACCATAGTTTTTTTGCAGATTAAGCAAGTTATCATCTTTAATGTCGATGGCGAATACGTTCGCACCATGTTTAAGAAAGCCTTTAGCCTGTGCGTAGCCAATCCCTGAATTTGCCCCTGTAATCAAAACGTTCTTTCCTAAAAATTCTTGCTCTGACATGTCCTCACCTCATAAAAAAAGTCCAGACAAGTGCTGGACGTGATTTTTTTACTCAACAATTTCCCAATCATCTGCAAGTAGGTCACAAACAGTTGGTGTAAACATTGTATAGCCTTCACCTCTGACATTAATTAAAAAGTAAGGGTTTAAGTCTTCACCTTCAAAGGTTGTTTTGTCAACTAATTTTACATAAAGTTCTGCTCCTGGCCATCCCGAGCGAATCACCTTTTCACCAGCTTTTAATCGTGGCAATACTTCTTCGAATGTCATTTAAGATCCTCCTATCATATGCTATTAAAATTATAAGCGAAATAAGCAGGAAAGACAATTGAACCGCAGTTAACAAAGTTAGAATGTATAATAATTTCATACAATTAATATGTGGAAGAGTCGATAAAGAGTGGAAATTGAGACTAAAAAACACCACGCTAGCTAAATTCTAGTGTGGTGTTCTGATGAGTTAAATGTTAATTTTCGTCCTTTCAAAAATTGATTTAATTGGCTGATATAGGATTAAGGTAATGACGACATTTCCGACTGCATGGTACGTATCAAACGGGACGCCGGCAAGATAATAAGCCCAAAAATTCCCGAAGATAATATATTCAGCAAGAGACATAATAACGCCATGAAAATAACCAGATAATCCACTAATTCCGGCTAAAAAGTAAATGAAATATTTTTTGTCTTTTAAAAAATAAAAACTACCAGCAATTAAAGCAATTAAAGAAAAGGAGATAGCCTGTGGAAATGTCCAAGTGCCAAACCCTAAATACAGATTGCTTACAATTATACTTATTGTTGCCACAATAACCCCGTTAGTTCTACCCATGAGCACAGCTGTGATGATCACAATTGTTGTTAGTGGTTGAACATTTGGAATAAATGTCATATATATTCTTCCAATAACAGCAATGCTCACAAGCATCGATAACATTGTTATTTTACGGACCGTCATCGTCTGATTTTATTCCCAACTGTGAAAATCAAATTCGATCACATCGCCATCTTCGATGATATAATCTTCCGCTCCGGTCATGGCATGTTCTCCGTTAATTGTATAGAGCCATGCGTAAGTCTGTCCATCCTCTGCTTCAATTCCATTAATCGAGGAAATGAATCCACCGTCGTTGACAACCTCAAAATTATCTTCCATAAGCGTCATTAAATTCGTTCCTGCTTCAACAGCCAATTCTTCTTCAGCGATAATCTCTTCGCCATTTTCAAGTGAGAGTATAATCTCAACTTGAATCTCGGCTTGTTCGGTTTCTGAAACATTCGGCTCAACGTTAGTTGAATCACAACCAACTAAGACACCAACAGCAAGGATCATTGCGAATAATAATTTACGTAATTTCATGTTTATCATCTCCTAAAAAAGTCTTTTTTATAGATGGTGCCATTTGACTGACACCATCTACGAATCATTATTATTTATCTAACTGGACAAGCTCCTGTTGTACAGCCGTCGTTACCAATGTCTGCATCTTCGAGATTATCGGATACTTCATATTGCTTCAATAACTCGGCAGAGAATGGAATCATTTTTGCTTTCAGATCTTCATACTCTTCTTTTGTAATTGCTTCGTATGGTGTCAGCTGATACGTTC
This sequence comes from Bacilli bacterium, assembly GCA_012838505.1. GTDB lineage: Bacteria > Bacillota > Bacilli > Bacillales > Amphibacillaceae > Amphibacillus. Next base: position 8,971 of record DUPD01000050.1, read on the forward strand.
CACCATCATGTGCTAAGAATGACACCCCAACAAAGTTATCCCATCCTTGTTGAACTCTTTCTGCTGCACGCTCCCACTCATCAGGCTTAACTGTGATCGTATTCGACGTGTTATGCTCCGTGTAGTGATTTTGGAAGCTGAAGTAGTTATCGAATTGCTCATCAACAGAAATGTCATCTTTTGTTTTATCAGCTCCAGAAGCAACTGGGAAATCAATCACAAGTGTTTTTGCATTTGCTAAACGCTCTTCGTGTGTATTGCCTTCTGTGCCAACTTCCGGATTTACCGTCCAGCCTAAGTCTAGGGCAACTTTTGCTAATGGATCAGATTCATTAACTCGAATGCGTCGGATATAGTATGGAGAGTGTGACCAGTGTAATCCACTTGAAACAGGTGAATCTGTAATTGGGTTACGCGCAACTTGACTTAACGTACCCTCTGGTTTAACTGCTGTAACTAATAACGGTGCATTAATTCGTAATTCTTTCGCATATTTGTCTGCTTCACTACGGGATGCATGGTGAAGCTTTCTTTGTAATTCTTCTTCTTGCTCTTCAGTGTAACCAAGTAGTGAAACTGCATCCTTCCAACCGGTTAATGATGTACCGAGTAGACGATCCCGTTTTTGTACTCTGTCCCAATTTTCTAGCTCGAGATTTGCAAGGGTCATTCTTAATCCTATTCTTGCAGAGTCTCTTTGAGCTTGCAGGAGACCAGCTTCGTCTAATTCACCATTTTCATTAACAAATGCAGTGACGTTAACTGTTGTTAAGTTACACACGTTTTTACTAAATAAAATGATTTCAACACATGGATTAAGTCCGATTTCTTCCATGATGTATTCAAGTCTATTTCGTGTTGGATTCGTATCACCAAGTTGTTTTAACACGCGTCTTGCAGCTTCTTCAAGGTTAACAAATGCCGGCTCACCTTCACCTTTTAATAATTCAAATTGTAGGTCTAGGCGTTCTTTTTCCGGTTCTTTTGTGAAAGCAACTGAGTTATTACTCATTCGGCGGTGGTCAATATTTAGTCGTGGTTCACGCACCGGATACATGTGGTAACCACCAACTTCTTTCGCAAAAGCTATCGCAGCTTCTTCATCATCAAAATATTTCATATCTTTACCGTCAGCATAAGAGACAGCGTGTTGTTTAATTGAAAGGTCTTCAAACCATTTTGGCAGTTTAAAACCATTTTTGATTAATGATTTTTTCACAACTTCATGTTGATCGAAGTGTTCCTGTGTCCAGAACCCGTTAATGCCATACTTAGCAAGTAAAACTTCAATATCATCTGAGTCCGATAAGAAAATTTCTGCGGTTCTGCGCACGCCACCAACAACAACGTTTGCGCCAATTAAGTTTGCCATATCTAAAATATGAATCGGTCGAACTTGACCAAAACCATCTTCATCCGTTTCGATCGGGTCTAAACTATCATCAATTTCATTCTTAAGTACTTTTGAAAAGCCTTCGAACATTTCCTTCAATGGCTCATGTCCTGATGCCGTTCCACCAAATGTTTTTAACCTTTCACCTTTTGGTCGAACTGAGTTATAACTAAATTTAATCGTATGGATATGCTTAAACTCAGCTTTTGTTAGTACATCTAAATATAATTCTAATGACTCTACCCAACCTTCTTTCGAGTCACCGATATAAATTTTCGCAAAACCATTACCAATTTCAACAAGTTTAGAATGCTCTAAGCGCTCTTCCGGTCGAACTGGTCGATATTGTGAGTGGAGTACTTCCACGTTCGTTCTAATTTTAGGCATTCTTCTTGCCATTTTTAGTGTTGATTTAATCCCAATACCTGTTCCAACTAATAATAAGTAGAATACTTCAGATAAGTCCTTCCAATCTTTCACGTTTGTAAATGAACAGTTAAAATTACCGAGAGTGAATTTTTCGTTGATCACATCGTTCCCACCACCAAGCCATAATGTCCGGCCGGAAGGGAATTGTTTCGTGTTGTAAATACTTAAGAAAATGCGTTCTGCTTCTTGTTGAAGTGCTCGGTAGTCTGGCTCGAGTCCAATTTTAATTAAATGGTCGCTTGCTAAAGTCATGTTATAGTTGACTGCACGTTGAACTGTTTCGTGCCAATATTCTCGTCTACCTCTTGTTGCTTTCCATCTAGAATAGGTTCTAGTATAGACAAAGCTACCAACTTCAGTTAGAGGGTTTGGATTCTTGTTTACCTCTTTTTCGATAAAACCATCGGTAACGTATTCAATTAACATAAGACCTCTCCTTTACATATTTCCATAGTAGATGTAAACGCCGTATTATACTTAATATACTATTAAGTATAATACATGATCACTCATTAAAAATCAACATATGGAAATGGTAAAAATATAAAATACTACATATTGATATTATAACAATTAAGCATGAGTTTCAATCATAGCAGATTAACTAGCAGAATTCTATAATTTTGCCTGATAATTATTTAGAAATTAAAGGAGATGATTCTGAAGTCGGGGAAAAGTAAGCGAGGTGCTGATTATATTATAGCTGATATTTTCGAATAAAGTGAGATAACTTGAAGAATGTGTTAAAATTTAAGCAAATGAAAAATATTAAAATAACTGAGTTAGAACAGCTGATTTAGAAAGGAGTTTTTTTATGTTGTTAGGAGCAATTGAAGCAGGTGGAACTAAATTTGTGTTAGCAGTCGGTAATCAAGAGGGTGATATATTAGATAAATTGACGATTCCAACAGAACGTCCGGATCAAACCATTCCAAAAATTGTTGCTTATTTTAAGGATAAAGGGATTAAAAAACTTGGTTTAGGTGCATTTGGACCGATCGATTTGAATTAAAAAAGTCCAACGTATGGTCAGCTTCAAAAGACGCCAAAAACGGCTTGGGTTGATTACCCTTTAGGTGCGGTTTTGCAAGAAAAACTTTCGGTACCTGTTGTGATTGATACAGATGTGAATGTTGCGGCAATGTCTGAAGCGAAATTTGGCAATGCAACGGATGTTGATTCTTGCTTATATATTACGGTAGGTACGGGGATTGGTGGCGGCTTTTATTACCGTGGCCAAACATTAAATGGTTTGTCACATCCTGAAATCGGGCATATTAAAGTACGACGTCATCCAGAAGATCGTTATCAAGGAACGTGTCCATCGCATGGTGATTGTTTAGAAGGTCTTGCAGCTGGACCAGCGATTGAAAAACGTTGGGGCAGAAAGGGTGATCAGTTGGTCGATGTTGACGAGGTTTGGGAAATGGAAGCTTTTTATTTAGCACAAGCACTAACAACATTTATTTATGTGCTCTCACCTGAACGAATCATTTTAGGTGGTGGAGTAATGAAGCAGAAACAGCTTTTCCCATTGATCCGTAAGTATGTCCTTGAAATGTTAAATGGCTATGTGAGCTCACCTTACTTAACAGCTGATCAAATTGATCAATATATTGTTGCGCCGGGGTTAACAGATGAAGCGGGAATCAAAGGGGCACTGTATTTGGTAATGGATTGATCGAATCATTTAATCACGGTTATTTTTCATAAATAAGAACAAAGGAGATGTCTAATTCATGAGTTTAGCAACGACAAGAAAGCTCAACAATGGAGTAGAAATACCTGTTATCGGATTAGGAGTTTTTAAAATGGAAGATGGTGAGTCGGTATATGATGCCGTAAGTTCTGCACTTGAGATTGGCTATCGCCATATTGACACAGCATCGACTTATAGAAATGAAGAAGGTGTTGGACGAGCGATTGCGGATAGCGGCATCCCTCGGGAAGAAATTTTTGTTACAACAAAAGTGTGGAATGATGAACAGGGCTATGAGGAGACATTAGCCGCTTTTGACCGGAGTTTAAAACGATTAAATCTGGATTATGTTGATCTCTATCTTGTTCACTGGCCGATTCCTGGTATGTATAAGGATACATGGCAGGCGCTCGAAAAAATTTACCGCGATAAGCGTGCGCGTGCAATTGGTGTCAGTAATTTTCACCCACATCATTTAGATGATTTAATGAAAGATGCAACGATTAAACCGATGATTAACCAAATTGAATTGCATCCACAGCTTTCCCAAGTTGAAGTGAGGAACTATTGCAAGGAGCACGGTATTGCGGTTGAGGCATGGTCACCGATTGGTAAGGCAACTTATCTTGATCATCCTGTGCTCCAAGAGTTAGCTGAGAAATATAATAAGACAGCTGCACAAATTATGATTCGTTGGGATTATCAAAACGATATTATTACAATCCCTAAATCCGTTCATGCTGATCGGCAAAAAGAAAATGCCGATATTTTTGACTTTGAATTATCTAATGAAGATATGGAGAAAATCGAGCGCTTAAATTGTGGCAATCGTTTGGGAACGGATCCTGATACAGTTAGCTTAGATTCATTTTAAAACCGCCCCTGATTATCGAATGAGGTAATCAGGGGTATTTTTTGACTAAGTCTATTTACCTATTGTTAACGTTAAATTTACAATTCGTTAACTAAAACTTCATCTTCCTTTGCTAGTCTACTAATTATGATTGAATCAAATGGTAAACAGCTCTAATCTTAAAGTTACGAAACAAAATGAAATTGGTTTGCATCAATTGGAGACTAATTTCATTTTTATTTTGGAAAAAATTGATTAAGTAATGTTCAGCTTGACTAGACTAGTAGTGAAAAAATACATGAGTGAAGGGAGTGATCTTCTTGAAACGAGCAGTCAAATGGTTGTTCATCTGCGTACTGGTACTGATGTTTTTAAGCGGTTGTCAGCTTACAGGTGAGCGTGAAGGTGATACGGAATTAGAACAAGAAGCAGTTGAAGTTGGTGCAGTTGTAGATGAAGTGATCGTCACGCTGATCAATCAAGAAGGGAGGCAAGTGGCAACAGCAACTCTGAGTGAGCAAAAGACTGGTGGGGTAAAGATTAAGCTAGAGGGTGACAACTTGCCACCTGGTGTGCATGGTTTTCATATCCACGATCGAGCTGTTTGTGTGCCGCCAGATTTTGAATCGGCAGGAGCCCACTATAATCCTACAAACAGTAAACATGGTTTTGACCATTCGGAAGGACCACATGCTGGTGATCTTGAAAATATAACTGTGTCAGAAGATGGCACGGTCTTTGTCGAAGTAGAAGCTCCGTTAGTGACGTTAAATCCTGATGGAGAAAATACTTTATTTACTGATGAAGGAACAACACTAGTGATTCATGCTGAACCGGACGACTATATCTCACAGCCGGCAGGAAATGCTGGAGCTCGAATTGCATGTGGTGTGATTGGCGAGTAACGAGGGTTATCTAACTCTCGTTTTTTATTTAGTAAAAATTAAACAATTAAATAAAAAGTCTGGTGAACGGTGTTGAAAAGAGAAGAAGTTTAGTACAATGAAGTTAAATGAATCAAAATGAAGAGGTGACCATCGATTGGAGCAGATTCAACACTTATTAGTGACATTTAAAAGGAAAACGATTATGTTAACTGAACTTGAAGAAATGTTGATGGCTCATTATTCAAGCTATGATCTTTTTGCTGAAAAGGTATTGGAACTCGAACAATCGCTAGTTCTAATGATGGTTAAGTCAAAGGGTAGAAACTCAAGACAGCCTTCACTTGCCTTTCAGTATCGAATTAATAAAAACATTTTAATGAAAGACTTTCATGTTGAGTTACAACATTACCGAAGAAAGTTAGATCCGCTCATAAATCTTGATTATTACTATGGGAAAGATCGTTCAGTTTGGGAAGCGGATTTACCCTATCTTTTAAAAATTAATCAATACATCACAACAAATCCAAAGCCTAAATCTCCAGTTCCAGCTCCCGAAAGAAGCTATCAATTAGTTGGTGATGAGAAATGGATCATTGAAAAAGGTGGGAAAGAACTGTTAGAGAGAATTGGTATCTTTGATCAATTACAGATCATGTCTGTGTCTGAGCCACTTATGTTTGCAATTAATCCGGACTTTATTCATGCTGATCAACAATGTCATTTAATCGTCGAGAATAAAGCAACATACCAAGGTTTACTTCCTGCTTTAACAAAAACAAATTTTTCAACTTTAATATACGGAAGTGGTAAAGCAATTATCGGTAGTATCAATGAATTTTCAACTCAATACCCCGTCAGTGCTAAGCACCGATTTTTTTATTTCGGTGACCTTGATCGAGAAGGGATATCAATTTGGCATCTGCTCACAAATAAGCAGCGTGTGGAATTGGCACTGCCTTTTTATCAAGCTTGTTTAAAGAAAGAGCCTGTAACGGGAAAGGGTTATCAGCGTAAGCAACCAGAGGCGGTTAATGCCTTTACGTCGAATTTTTCCAATCAAATAGCTCACTATATTGAACGATTTTTAGCAAATGGGTTGTATTTACCTCAGGAAACGTTAGGGACAGAAGAATTACAATTGATATGGAGGGATTCAGATTGGACATCTATGACATCAATGAAATAACAGATGGTTATGGTGAGAGAATGCGTCGCCTCGCATTGTTTGATCCACTGTCTGATTTGGATCGAAAGCGAGAGTATGATTTAAATCAACAGCCAGTTGATATGAAGGGGCTTGGTTTACTGACATTATTATTCTTTTTCGAACAAAAATTAATGCGTCAATACAAAACGGGTGTGAAGGAATTAGCTGCATTTTTAGCACAGGTGACTAATAGAACTTATCAATTGAAAACACAGGATCATGAGCGACTAGCAAGGACATTAATTCAAACTTTTCGGCCAGCTACAGGTCGCAAACGTGGGTATCAATTTTATAATTGGAATAAGCAAATATATGAAACGATTGAATATTCGATTTTAAAGGCAAATAATTTTGATCGGACAACAAATATTCAATTTTATACATTGGATGAAGATGGTCTTGAACTTATTTTTGCAACAAAAGAGTTCTACAGTGAATTCCAATTATCGATTAATCAATTGATGTTACGAAAGCAGTTGGAAAAGGGTGAATATAAGGGTGCATTAAGGCAAATAAACGAAATGGTTGTTGATGTGGAAACTTTAGAAGAACGAATCGACCGATTGAAGAAAGATATTCAACGTAGTATTGTCTCGGAAGAAACGTTTGAGCGCTACAGAGAACTCCTTGATGATATTTATCATCGTTTGCAACGAGAGGATGAAGAATTTGAGGAGCTCCGACAATTTGTTGATGAAACAAGGAAGCGTTTATTTTCACAGGATTTACATATTAAAGAAAAACAAAATTATCAACTCATCATTAAGATTACTAGAGAGTTAGAGTCTGTTCATTATCGGCACGCCGAATTGCTTCAGAGCACTATGGAGCTAAAAAACACAACATTAATAACGGCACAAGAATCGCTCTATTATACAGGGATTCAAGTCTTTAATTTTGATCATGATATTGTTTCACAAATTGTTTCAACACCATTACCGCTAGAAGCGATGAAAGGTGTTTTACAGCCCTTTTTAAAAGTTGAGGAAAATTTACTATGGTCACCACTGACCCTATTTTCAGATCAAAATATTATTGAAGAGCATGATGAGCAGGTTGAACATCATTTTTATCAAATTGATGATCAATCTGAGGATCTTTATCAACAGCAGTTGATGACATATTACGCGCAAATTATGGAGTTGTTTGTAACGAGTTATGATCAAGATGGGGTTCGCTCACTATCTGAGTTCATTCAGTACTTGCAAGAAAATGATTTACAAGCAGTCTATGACAAACGTTATTTTTATGATTTTTGGATTATTCTCCATCAACGTTCACCAGTGAAAAATCAGTTAGCAATCGAAGATGATGGGAAAAGCATGCTTGGTAGGGCATTAAAATATTTAGCTGGTCGCACACTTACTGTTGAGGAATCAAAAGGGAAAATTATTCGCGCGACAAAGCGATTCTCAATTCAAGAATTTACGATAACATTGGAGGTAGATGAGCATGAATTATAGTGAAAGAGATGTGATTAATGCTTTTCAAATCTATAGCGTGCTGGCACGTGATGGAACAGTAGGGAAAGAATATGTGCAACTTTATCGGGCTGATGAAAAGATACGCCATTTATTAGATACATTTGCTCGAGAGGTTGACTGTGTCTTAATTGGGACGAGTGAACAACTGTTTTTGATTCCAGAAACAAAATTATCTACATTTCATGTCAGCAATGATTGGATTAAACGTCGTTATTTACGCTCTGGTGCAACAAATGGGGACATTTATTTATTATATTTTGCAACTTTAATCTTGTTCGGTAAGTTTTATGATAGCTATCAAAGTCAAACAACAAAATTAAGCTTTTTAAGTATTGAAGAATGGGTAAGATCGATTCAAGAACGGATAGATCAACTTAAGACACATGATGAAGAGACGTTAAAGCAGTATGAAAGAGAATATTCGTATAATTGGCGCTTGATCATTGAAAAGTGGGAGGATATGGATGACATTAAAGAGTCAGCCAAAAGACAAACAGGTAATACAATTAGCCGTTTTAGTTTTACAGATACGGCGAGACGTTTCTTAATTGATCAAGAATTGATTGAAGATATAGGGAATGATGAGATCACCTTAACCGAGAAAGCAAAAACAATTGTTGAACGCTATTTTATGGAGCTTGAATACAATAAGAATATTTTTAGCTTTATTTATAGCTTCGAGGAGGAAAAATTAAGTGCCGACAATTAGTAAAATAAGGTTAACAAACGTTGTTTATGATGATGGTAACAAGCGCTACAATGATGAATTATTTATTTTTGATGGACATAATTCAGCGATTATTTTAGAAAATGGTGGTGGGAAAACAGTTCTGATTCACACCGCTTTACAAGCAATTTTTCCACATGTTGATTTAGCGAATCGAAAAATAAAGAATACATTAGTTGTTCAAAACGAACCAGCCCATATCGCGATTGAGTGGATCAATAATGATCGCCCGAGACGTTATGTAGTGACAGCTGTCTCGCTTTATGCAACGAAGCAAGGAATTGATTCATTGCGTTATGTTTATGAGTACGGTGAAAATGATCCGAATGCGATTGCAGAAATTCCATTTGTAAAGCAGGGTGTCGGAGGGAAACGCCCTGCTGATCGTGGTGAGGTGCTAGATTACTATGGTCATATGCGTGATACGACCTTGTCTGCACAGACTTTTTCGACAATAAAAGATTATCGCTTGTATATTGAAGAACAGTATCAAATTATTGCGAGCGAATGGGATAATATTATAAAAATTAATAGTTCAGAAGGTGGAGTAGAAGCCTTTTTTGAGCAGTGTAAAACAACGAATCAACTATTTGATCGCTTGTTAATCCCAACTGTTGAAGATTCAATTGAGGGACATAAAGAAAATACATTCGCTGACATGTTTGAACAGCAACATGAAAGTTTAAAAAATTATCTAAATTTGAAGGAAACAATCGAAGAAAACAAACAAATTCAAGAAAAACTGAATAACTATGTTAGCCAATATGAAAACCTCCATCAAGCAGAAGGAAAATATCACCAAACAAAAGCGAAAGTGAAAGGACTATGGGAGGCCACCCTTGAGCAGGATCAAGAGTCTAGAAACGAATTAGAAAAACTAAATAATCATATCGATCAATGGCAAGCAGAACAAAAACGCCATAAAGTAAAACAAGCATCTTATCAAATTGCGATAGAGAGACAAAGAGAACAAGAGTTAATAAAATTATATGATGAAGCTCGAATCCAGCAGGCAGAGCTCACCGAATCCCATCAAGCGATCGAAACTGAAAGATTGACTTTAGAAGTTGCTAAACTCAAACAAAAACAAGTTGAAGTTGAAAGAGAGTTAGCTCAGATTAAAAATGAGTTAGCTACACTTGATCAATCGATCGAGGCAGAAACAATTAATCAACAATTGGTCGAAACAAAGCAAGCTTTACGAGGCTGGTATGAGCAAAAACAGGAAACTTTAGCAAAAGAAAAAACTGCAGTTCAATATCAAATCAACCCAATTCAAGACAAGATCAACAAACTAACTGAAACATATCGTGATTTGTCATTAGAAAAAGATGAGCTGAATGTTGCCGAAGGAACTCAAGCGGGTATGATTAATTCACGTTTAAAAGATATGGAATACATTAAACAAGAAATATTAGCGAATCCAAAAGAAGAAAAAGTCGATCAAAAACTTAAGCAATGGAATAAACGAAGGCAGATCCTTGATGAGGAAATTATTGAACTGAATCAATTACGGAAAGCGACCTTGGGAGATCAGGAAAAACAGACACAAGCAAAAATTGCTCTCATCAATGAACAACAAATGATTGGGAACCATTATCAACAGCTAAGCTACCAATTAGAGCATCTGCGAGAAGCTGAAAGCCAATTGATTACGAGATTAGCTCAATTAAGGCCGCAATGGGCATCACTAGATAATGTTTATTCAACGCAGCATTCAATTGCTCAACGAATTAAGGAAAAGCTTGTTCAATTAACGAAAGATCAAAGTCGTTATTTTGAGGAAGAACGATTGGCTTATCGCTTTGTTGATGATTATCAAGATCAAATGATCTTTTTTGCCGATCCGTTTGTAGAAAAGAAAATCGAATCATGGAAGAATGAGTTTGATTATTTAATTATGGGGATTGAATATTTGCAAGATTTGCAACCTGAAGACAAACAACAACTTATCAACTATCCATTTTGGTCAAATACATTAATTACGACGAAAAAAGAACAGCAGAAAGTCGTCAACAAATTAAATTCAAGTCGTGATCATCTCCAATATCCAATTTTAGTTTTGACGACAGAAGAGGCTTTATCAATTACTACAGAACAATACCTTGATTGGATTACTCCAAATCATTGGCAACACAATTTACAAACTGAAAAATTTATTGACTGGAAACAGCAACTTAACGATCATGCTCAACAGAGTCGCTTACGTCGTGAAGAAAAAGCAAAAGAAATTAACCAGTGGGAAACCGTAGCGGAAAAATTAGTAGAGTTTCATGATATTTATCCATATGAAGATATGATTGAGAAACAAGAAGCGCTGTCACTCGCAGAAAATCAGCTAGAATCACTAAAAATAAAACTAAGTGAGACTGAGCGAAATTTACTTGCCTTTTCAAAGAAAATAACAGAAGTTGAGCAAGTCATCGAAGAAAAATCTGCTCAAAAGCAAGGTCTAGAGTCGATGATTGAAAAAGCAATAACATTTCTTCGCTATCAAACAGAGGTTGAACAAGTTAAGCTGGAACAACGAGAAATTAGTAAAAAGATCGAACAAGTAACGAAGGAATTAGCTAAGATTACTGAACATCAAGCCCGTTTTGAAGCTGAAAAAGTAAACTTGCGAGAGCGGATTGCCGGTTTTACTCAACAAGAAATTTCATTAAAAGAAGAGGACAATTATCAAAAAGTATTGTCATTTCCACCAAAGTACACGAATGAACATCGCAGTGCAATACTGTCGCGTCTCGAAACACTTGAACTAAAGGCACGTGAAATTAACCGATCAAGAGGGGAATGGGAAGTACGTCAAGCAACAAACGAGAAGGAACTGAGATCACTGATCAAACAAATCGAGGTTATTTTGCAAGACAATCATGATCTTGATCAAAGCAAACCATTTCCTAGTGATGGTGATCAATTAATTGAAAAGTTGCTGCGGGAAAGTCAAAAACTCTCTGAACAAATCACTCAAGTGACGGATCAATTATCTTCACGGTCAATAGAGAAAGCAAAACAAGAGGCAATAATAGACTTGAAAACGTCTCAATTTTATGAACAGTTTGTTGATCAAGAAATTGAAATTTTTTCAGATTCACTGGCGAGGATTGAGACGCAGTTAAAACAACGAGCAAGTAAATTACTCGAACAGAAACAATTTTTGGATCAGTCATGGAGCCGAGTTAAGAAAGAGTTAGACGCGATAGAAAAAGCAACACATCTTTTGGAAAATCATATAGAAAAGCATCATTTTAACGCACCAGATATTGAGGCAGCACGCTTAACTCCTGATCAATTACGTGATTATATTTATCAACGCAATCAAACTGTCATGCAAGTGACTCAAGCTTTAAAAGATGATTTAAAAATTGTCGAGCAAGAGAATAAGCAAGTTGTAGATGAACAACACAAATTTAAATTGTTCTGTAAAAATTATATTTCTAATATTAAATTACAACAGATGGCAATCACAGGTATTGAAACAAAATCAAACTACGTTGATATTTTGAATTTCAAACAGAATATGACGAAGAGCATTGAACGAAGCTCGCAATATGCGAATGAACATATTAGAGCAAGTGATAAAATCTTACAATCTTTTATTAATCAAATTCATACCCATTTAATTAATTTGACTGAGGAACTTGCTCAAATTCCTAAAAAAACACGTGTTAAAGTCAATGATAATTGGAAACAAATTTTTGACTTTAAAATCCCAGACTGGGACAGGGATGTTGGTTTATCTCGTTTGCGCGATTATATTGAATGGATTTTAAACAAATTAAATTCAACAGATTATACTTTAGATAATGGCTTACAAGACAAGGGGAAAATTAGAAATCAGATTGAAACATGGTTAGAGTCGAAGCAACTCCTACAAATTGTGATGCAAAATGAAACAATGCGTGTCAGCTGTCGTAAAGTGACAAATGATAATCAAGTTAGTTCACGGCCACACTCATGGGAGCAAAGTAACATTTGGTCTGGTGGAGAAAAATGGAGTAAAAATATGACTTTATTTTTAGGTATACTAAATTATGTTGCAGAAAAGAAAGGCTATCAATCTGGTGATGCAAAAAAGCAACGTGCAGTTATTCTTGATAATCCATTTGGGGCAGCTTCAAGTAATCATGTTTTAAATCCGGTCTTTTTTGTAGCGGAACAGTTAGGCTTTCAAATGATCGCATTGACTGCACATGCTGAAGGGAAGTTTTTACAAGATTATTTCCCGGTTATATTTAGTTGTCGATTGCGTCAGACAACTGATGTAAATAAACAGGTGATGGAAACAAGCAAGCAACTTAATTATGCTTATTTTGAGGATCATCAGCCGCCAGAGATGGAACGACTCAAACAAACCGAGCAAATGGAGCTTTTTGAATAATCCAACTTAAATAATTAACAAGAATAGATCGATGCAAGTCAATTGAAGATGGGATAAACGTATCCAATGAATTGGGATTTGTGTCATTAAGAGAATTCATAGGCAATCACTTTAAGATCCAAAAAACTAAGCAATCACAAATATATAAATAGTTCTATTTACGACAAAACCGTAAGTAGAACTATTTTTTACTTAACAAGACTTTTATGGTCGATTCGCTTTTTGTCTTATTTAACTTCTTGTGTTTCAACAACTCGAATTGCTTCTTTTGAGCCAAAAGCGAATCTTCTTGCAAGTGGGCTTGGCTCATTTGTAATTAATCGTTCTGTTGAGAAGTAGGTTGGAACTAAGATAATAACGGCACTAATCCAAGCAAGTGGGTTCGACATGATTGCTCCACTGAAACCGAATAACTTAGAGAGAATAATTGCACCAAAAATACGAGCAACTAGCTCCATTGCACCAGCAAGTGTAGGTGCAAAACTATTGCCAAGCCCTTGTAATGCCAATCTAAGGACGAACACGAGAGCTAAGAATGAATAAAATGGAGCTTGAATTCTAAAAAACTGCTCTGCTAAGCTTAATACAGCCTCATTATTTCCATCGACAAACATTGTCGCCAACGTTCGTCCGAAGAACCAGAGAATGAGGCCAATTGATACGCTATACACTAAAGTAATTTTTACAATTGCTCGAACCCCTTGTTTGATTCGATCAAATTTGCCAGCTCCAAAGTTTTGAGCAACATAAGTTGAGATTGCAACACCAATTGTTTGAAGAGGCATCGTTAGGAGCTGATCAATTTTTGATGAGGCAGTGTAAGCTGCAACAGATACAGCGCCTAATCGGTTTAATGTAATTTGAACGGCAATCGTTCCAAAGGCAATAATTGAATATTGGAATCCGAATGGAAGTCCGATGCGCAAGTGTTCTTTATATTCTGACCAGTCTAATGTCCAATCCTCTTTATAAATTCTTAAAATCGGCACACGTCGGTTAATATAGACTAAACATAGGATCGTTGCGACGATTTGTGAAATAATTGTTGCGTAACCCGCACCTTCAACATTCATATTAAAGGCTAAAATGAATGTATAGTCTAAAATAACGTTTAAAATTGATGCAATAATTAGAAAGATTAATGGTGTTCGACTGTCACCAATCGCTCTTAATATATTAGAGAGATAATTGAACATTACAGTGACACCAATACCACCGAAGATTACGACTAAATAGTCATATGCTTGATCAATAATTTCAGGTGGTGTTTGCATTAATTCTAAAATTTCTCTTGTGTTTGTTGTTGCAAAATAAGTTAATATTGCGCTAGCAATGATAATAATAATTAAACTAGAACCAAGACTTCTTCTCAAGCCATCAATGTCTTTTCGCCCAAATCGTTGGGCGGTAATAACAGATAATCCAGCGGTAATACCAATTGCAAGACCAAGTATTAAAAAGTTTACACTTCCGGTTGATCCGACGGCCGCTAAGGCATTCATACCGAGTGTTTGACTTACAATTAGTGTATCTGCCATATTATAAAATTGTTGAAAGACGTTTCCAATCAACATAGGAAAAGCAAAAAACAAAATTAATTTTAAAGGATTTCCTGACGTCATATCTTTACCCATAATTACACCTCACTGTTTAAAATAGAATATTTTGTATTTATCATGATAAAAAGATGATCTTGGGGTAAACCAAGATCATCTTAACGCTCATTGATTTAAATAACCCCACTATAGATAGTTTAATCAGATTTGATTTATCTAAGTGGGGGTTACAGCTCGTAGCCGTTATTAAGTTATAAAAATTCATTTACCTTAAATGATTGATTATGTAATCTTATCGGTTAACTTGATTCGATTACTCTTCAGTTTCAGGTATTTGTTTAATAATTTGTACTTTTTCGATCGTCCTCCCGTTAACATTTAATACTTTAAATGTTAACTCATCAACCTCGATCACTTCATTTTTTTCCGGTATATTATTTAATGTTTTTAGTAAATAAGCGGCCAGTACGTCGTCTTCTTCGGGAATATCTGTACCAAAAATAGAATTTAAGTGGTGGAGTGTGATTTTTCCATCGCAGATAATTTCTGTTTCTGTTAATTTTTCAATTAACAAACCACTTTCTAAGTCGGTTTCATCTTCAATCTCAAGACCAATCATCGTCTCAATAATATCCTCGTGAGTGATGATTCCTTCAGTTCCACCATACTCATCGAGTACAATCGCCATATGTTTCTTCTCTTTAGTCATTTGCCTAAACACCCGCTGAATTGAGTGAAATTCATAAGCAATTAGAGGTTCTGTATCAATGACCTCTACTAGTGGCTTTTCAGGGATGAGGGACCAATGAATAAAGTCTTTCGCATGAAGCACCCCGATAATATTATCAATACCTTCATCGTAAACTGGATATCTAGAGAAAGGGTTTTGTAAAATAACTTCTTTTACGTCGTTATAATCTGATGTGTTAGGAATAGCAACAATTTCAATTCTTGGTGTTTTTAAGACATCTTTAATATTCAGATTATGAAAGTCTAGCACACCCTTAATTCGGTTTGACTCATCCCGTTCTAGCATTCCTTCTGCATCTGCAATATCAATTATCGCACGTAATTCTTCTTTAGACACAGAGATATTCTCAGGTGTATTTTTTGATAAAACTTTTGTGATGAAACTTGTCAGTTTATTAATCAAAAACGTAATTGGCTTCAAGATGAAAAGAATCACATTGATAAAGGGAAAAACGGCATATGAAATTTTTTCAGGAAAAGCAGCTGCAATAGATTTCGGAATAATCTCAGCAGTAAGGATGATCACAACAGTTAGAATTGCAGTTGCAATCCCAACGCTATAGCCTTGTTCAATTGCGATTGTAGTTACTAGAGCAGGCAGAATAATATTAGCAATGTTATTTCCAATTAGAATCCCCGTAATAAACTCGTTTGGACGAGAAACTAAATGGAGCAACTTTTCTGATTTTTTATCGCCATTTTTGACCTTGGATTGCAGTTTGATTCGATTTGTTGACGTAAGAGCTGTTTCGCTTCCAGAAAAGAAAAAAGAAGCGAATAATAAAAAGATGATCGCAATGATCACGAAAACTTCCTCCTTATTGTTGCCAATAAAATATAGTTAATTATTTTTATTATACACTAACGAATTCGAATAGGGAACTAATATAGTTTAATTTTAGGTGAATTTATCAGTCATTTATGAGGAAGATAAACAGAAAACAACATCCCAGTATGAATCTTTCATAGCTGGGATGTGATCTGGATTTAATGAATCTCTAAATAATCAATATAGGCGTCCCAAGTACCGTCATCAGCAGTAACGATTAATTCGACTTCCTGATTGCCAGTGCCGTGATAGACGTTGTCAATCGTGTAAACGGCCGGATAATGGTCGACAAAATAGAATGTTCCGAGCGTTTGACCACCAATCTTTAAATCCACACGTGCCATATTGTTATTATTTGACGCACCTCTTAATGAAAAACTGTGGTTGTTGCTTGCAAAATATTGATTGAACTTAACTGAATCATTGTTAGCATATAAAGCTACACCATTAAATGGTGAGTTAATTGTTCCTGCATATGGTCCAGATAGCGTCATTGATTCAGCTTCAATTCGTGTAACTTGACCATTTCCGGGGTTGCCACCGCCATTTCCGCCACCACCGATGTTTAAGTTGTTTAGATAAACATCTGCAGAACCACTACTCTGGTAGCCTTCGATTGTTAAAGCCACTTCATACATTTTACCCATTGGCATGCCATGGCTTTCCCAAGCATTAAAGTGATCGCTGACAGAAATCGTTCCTTCTGTCCGTTTATTTCTTCTAACGCTCCAGTATTGTTGGAACGTTGTGTTGCCGATGATCGATGGTTGATTAACACGTGTTGTTTCATAAATATCGTATGTGTCACCATCGATATAGACTGTTCCTTTTGCATTTGCTCCAGGCGGTCTCCAGTTGCCCCAACTATCAACGATATAATATTCAACAAGTGGATCAACCGTCCAGCCATAAACTGTTGAATAAGAGTTTCCTTAGTATGGTGATAGCCTAAAAGTATGATTTTGTCTGATTGATACAATAGTTTGTAAATAATAAAAGGACTTGAATTGTAGCAGAAACTATGTAAAGATAGATGACAAGACAGATGAATAGTTAAGGGCGTGACTAATTATTGTGAATCAAATAAAACTTAAAAGAATGCTGGAAAACTTTTTTCTTGAAGACTTAGGGGAAGGTGATCAAACGACAAATTTTATTATCCCTAAACAAAAGGAAGGCCAATTAGTACTGATGGCAAAAGAGGCAGGTGTTTTCTCTGGGGTTGATATTATCAAGATTGGTTTCCTTCTACTAAATAAATCAATTGATATTCATTTAAATGTATCAGATGGTGCACAAGTAAAACAGGGAGATATTCTGGCGGTAGTTAAAGGAAGTGTTCTCGATCTACTAAAAGGAGAACGGGTTATCTTAAATTTAATCCAGCGTATGAGTGGGGTAGCAACATTAACTAATCAAGCAGTTCAAGAGTTGAATTGTTCAGAAACTAGAATTTGCGATACGAGAAAAACAACACCAGGCTTAAGAATGTTAGAAAAATATGCGGTTCGCTGTGGCGGTGGATTTAATCATCGTTTCGGTTTATATGACGGTGTGATGATTAAAGATAATCATATTGAATGGGCAGGCTCAATTAAACAAGCGGTTGAGCAGGTGAGAAAACGGGCAGGTCATATGATTAAAATTGAGGTAGAAACTGAAACGATGGCACAGGTTATTGAGGCTGTCGAGGCACAGGTAGATGTCATTATGTTTGATAATTGTCACCCAGACCAGATTAGGCAATTTATTAAACTAGTTCCAAATGGGATTGTGACAGAAGCATCAGGGGGGATTCTGTTAAGTGATCTAGCTTCTTATCGTGACACAGGTGTTGATTATATTTCTCTTGGGTTTTTAACCCACTCGTATCAGTCGTTGGACATTAGCGCAAATCTATTAATCGATTAATAAGGGGGAGTTTCAATCATGATTGTAACCGATAAAAAGAGCTCTATTGTAGAACAAATAAATGAGTTAAAGAAAAAAAGAAATGCAATACTTTTAGCACATAATTATCAGATTCCTGAAATTCAGGATATTGCTGATGTGTTAGGTGACTCTTTAGCGCTTGCCAGAGCTGCACTAAATACACAAGCTGATGTGATTGTTTTTTGTGGTGTTCATTTTATGGCAGAGACTGCAGCGATTTTAAATCCAGAAAAAACTGTCTTACTACCTGATTTAGAGGCAGGTTGCTCACTCGCTGATTCAATCACTGCTGAACAGCTTCGTGAGTGGAAAAAGGACCACCCAGATGCAGTTGTTGTTTCGTACGTTAATACATCTGCAGAGGTGAAGGCGGAAAGTGATTATTGTTGCACATCGTCTAATGCTGTGGCAATCGTCAACTCAATTCCAGAAGATCAAGAGATTTTATTTTTGCCAGATATGTTTTTAGGTGAATTTGTAAAAAGAGAAACGGGTCGGGAAAATATTCATATATGGCTAGGGGAATGTCATGTTCATGCTGGAATTAGACCGGACCAAGTTGCTGATACTTTTACAAATTATGATCAAGCAGATCTGCTTATTCATCCAGAATGCGGATGTTCAACACCTAGTATGTATTTAAAATCTGAAGGTATCCTACCTAAAGATAAGACACATATTTTATCAACGGGTCAAATGTTAGACTACTCAAAAAAATCAAATGCTGAGCAGTTTATCGTTGCAACGGAAGTAGGCATTATTCATCAAATGGAAAAACAAAACCCTAATAAACAATTTATTGCAGCTAATCCCGAGGCTGTCTGTCCATTTATGAAGATGATTACGTTAGAGAAAGTTTTAACGTCATTAAGAGAGAATACACATATCATTACTGTACCAGAAAAGATAGCAAATAAAGCGAAATATGCAATTGATCGAATGGTTGCAATTGGATAATTAACTAGATACCACTTTAATTGTTTTCAATTAAAGTGGCTTTTTTTAACGATCTTCTTCAAAATCCACTTTTCAATTAATTTTTCCAGTATAATAAAGGAAATGACAAAAGGTTGGGGCTGATTAAATGTTTAAAAATCAAGTTAAAATAATTTCGGTAATAGCAATTGCTTTATTTGGTTTCTTCTTATTTAGTCAAGACTTAGAAGCGAATTCGATGTCATCAATAGATTATTCAATTGAATTACAATCTGATGGTTCAGGAATCGTGACAGAGACGAGACAAATGCATTTAACGGAAGGAACTGAAGTTTACCTCGTCTTTAGTGATTTAGAAGGTTCAGAAATAACGGATGTTCATGTCAGTGATTTTGGTGAGTCATTTACTTATCAAGATCAATGGGATATTAATGCGAGTCGAGAAGAGAAAACTGGAAAATATGGTTTAATCCCAACAAGTGAAGGGTATGAGTTAACTTGGGGCATTGGTGAATATGGTGACCATGAATTTATCGTTAGTTACACACTTAGTGGAATGGTTCGACAGCTTGAAGATGGTCAAAGCCTACTGTGGCGTTTTTTTAATGGACGTAACAATGTTCCGCCAGAAGAAGTGACGATCACAATTAGTGGCGCTGTGCCATTTGATCAAGAGCAAACAAAGATTTGGAGCTTTGGTTATGATGGTGAAGTATATTTAGAAGATGGCCAGTTAATCGGTTGGTCTAATCAAGCCTTAACTGAGCGTGACTACATCACAATATTTATGCAGTTTTTAGATCAGCCTTTTAGCCCTGCGCTTACTTGGGGTGAAACGATAGCTGAACAAGAAGCGAAAGCGATGGAAAGTAGTAATTACCTGGATCAAGGAAGGTCAGATAGTGATCAGATTGCAATGTATTTGGGTATTGTTATTGCAGGTCTTGCGATCATAACCGCATTTTTTAGTGGTTTCTATGTTACAAGACGTAGGAAAGCAATTGAAGCAGCTGATCCACTCATAACTGGATCTAAAAGAGAACTACTTAACGAAGGGAAAACTTATCACCAAATACCTTATCCGGTAGAAGACATAGCGGATGTTGCATATTTCCTTCAGGAGCAAGGAAAAGGTGAACTAGAAGCCTATTTTAATGCATTTTTATTAAAGTGGCTCAGAGATGGTCAGATTACTCAAATTAAAGATCACTCGAATCAAGAGGAGATCATCAAGTTAAATGTACGGACATTGGGTGATGAGTCAACTTTAGAAGCTCAATTCTATCAGATGCTCTTATCAGCAGCTGATCGACATGGTGAGGTAGATGCTAAACAATTAACGAGTTGGGCAGAGGAAAATTATGATCAGATTACTGAAATTGAAGCAAGTTTACCGTACGAATCGAAGCAATTTTTGCTTAAAGAAAATTATTTAAATGAAGAAGAGGTATACTTTTTAGGTAATTTTAGAGCAAAAGCACTAAAGTCGACGTTCAAAGGTGAAGAGTTATACAATCAACTCGTACAATTTGAAAATTACTTAAATGAACTGCTTTTATTGGATGAATCTGAGCTTAAGCATCTCAGCCTATCTGAGGACGTTATCATTTGGGCGAGTCTATTTAATTTAGTCGAACCGATTGTGGAACAAATAGAAGCAATTGATCAAATCTATTTCACCAATCATCATTTTACCTTTACGAATATATATTGGTTAAGTCTCTATTCAAGTGGATTTTCTTCTGGCTATGATCGTGCTGTCACAAGCCACCAACGTTCATCAGGTGGAGGTGGAACGACGAGTTTCGGTGGTGGAGGAGGTTCTTTTGGCGGTGGTGGTGGCGGTGTACGCTAGATATTAACCAAGGGACCCTATCGATTGATTGTGATAAAAAGCATAGATTTATTTTTTGATAAAGGGAATAATAAAGGTGTTATTGTCGAGAGAAAGTGTGTGCTTAGTTTTTATACTGGTATGATTGGTATTTAAATGTTACTATAGAAAACATAATGATCACTTTTATTCTAAGATTTCAGATGCAGTTATTCCATCTAAGAAAGAAGGAGAAACGAAGATGAAAATAGGAATACCAAAGGAAGTTAAAGCAAACGAAAGCCGTGTGGCGATTACTGACACTGGTGCAGCGTTATTAGTGCAACAAGGTCATGATGTCTATATCGAAGCGGGGGCAGGGATTGCAGCAGACATCACAGATGAACAATATATTGAAGCTGGAGCCACTATTTTAGAAAATGCAGAAGATGTTTGGGCTGCAGACATGATCATGAAAGTTAAAGAACCGCAAGAAAGTGAGTTCAAATATTTTAGAGAAGGGCTAATCATTTTTGCCTATTTTCATTTGGCAAATGAGCCGGCACTGGCCGAAGCGATGGTGAAAGCAGGGGTCACAGCTGTTGCTTATGAAACAATGGTTGGACCAAACGATGATTTACCATTATTAATGCCGATGAGTGCAATTGCTGGGCGAATTTCTGTTCAAATTGCGTCATTCTTTTTACAAAGTCCCCAAGGTGGGAAAGGTAAGTTGATTGGTGGCGTTCCGGGTGTCAAAAATGGAAAAGTTGTCATTATCGGTGGAGGAGTTGCTGGACAGAATGCGTTACAGATCGCTCTAGGATTAGGTGCGCACGTCACAATTTTAGATGTTAAACCGGAAGTATTGCAACAAATTGAAGAAGTATATGGAAATAGCATTATTACATTGATGTCGAATGAAGTGAATATCGCTGATTCGATTAAAAATGCTGATATTGTTGTTGGTGCTGTATTAATTCCAGGATCAAAAGCACCTACTCTAGTGACTGAAGAAATGGTTAAAACGATGGAACCTGGATCAGTCATTGTCGATATTGCTGTTGATCAAGGCGGTATTTTTGAGACGGAGGATCGAACGACAACGTATGAAGATCCAATTTATACGAAGCATGGTGTCATTCATTATGCTGTCCCTAATATGCCGGGTGCTGTACCGAAGACGTCAACTACTGCGTTAACGAATGTGACTGTTCCACATGCGATTGAAATCGCGAACAATGGTGTGGTTAATGCTGCAGAAAACAGCAATATGATTTACACTGGTGTAAATACGTATGGTGGCTATGTCACGAATAAAGGTGTTGCAGAAGCACTTGATATGGAATACCGAGATTTTGCCAAACTTGTTTCGAAATAAAGATTGAAAAACCGCATGAAACTTCATGCGGTTTTTATTATGGCTAATTATCTTCTGCTTTATGACCGAAAAGTTCTGGAATCATAGTAAATCCATCAATAATTGTTTCCTCTTCAACTTCAATCATTAAGTAGCGTTTTCCGCTAAAGTGAATCTGTTTAACATAATGCAAATCCTCAGGGCTGACTGCAATATTTGCAACTTTCGTGTTAATTTTAATCGATTTTGTATTGTACTTAGGGACGATATTTTTTGCTTTCAATTCATACTGAGTATCGTCAATCACATTGCTAAAAGCTGTCGCTAGTTTATCTGAATTGACATCCTCAATGCCGCTATGCTTTAAAATACTTTCGATATCTTTATAGTCCAATCTTGCTGAATCTTCCTCATCCTCTTCAACGACACGATTAACTTCTTGATAAATATTTGCGAGTGTTCCTGTGTTTAATTCATGTCCAATCGCATCTCGAACGACTTCTTCAAAAATAATTTTGTCTTCTTTAGCAGTAACTGATTCTTCTGCATTAAGTACATCTTCAATAAAAGCTTCATCTGGTTCGTTTGCCTTTGGTGCGGAATAAAGGATTCGATTCACATCTGCCGCGCTATCAGTAAAACACGGGAATAAAAAACCACCAATTGGTTTTTGGAGATTAATGACAGGGTCAACAATTAAGTTATACTTAAATTGCTTTTCAATGTAATCAAAATGCAATTCTTTCTTTGGCTCCTGGGTTTGGTTCATACTTGATAAAATAAATGTGTGTGAATGGAGTTTGTTATAGCGACTTTCTTCATCTTCGGTACTTTCTCGTTTAACCGGTTTAAAGTATTCTCCTTTGATAAAAGTGATCACGACATCCATTTCATATTGTTTAGTTAGAAGCATTTTTTCAACTAGACGAATCATTTGGGCTTTCCAATGATCTTGATCATCGGTGATCAGTGCTTCATGTAAAATCAATTGACTTGAATCTTCAACGTCTGATTGAAATTTAAGTTCAAATAATTTCTCATCAACCGTTCCTGTTAAAACTTTTCTGAAGTTTGTTAGGAAAAGTTCCTGTTCATCTGTGCCTAGCATTTCAAATGGTTGGCTCTGTTGATGATAAATTTCACTTGACTCTTTCATAATATAAACATTAAAAATCTCATCAATCGTTAATAATTCATTATTCTTTTTAAATTGTCTGCGAAGCTCAGCAATGTCTTTTTTGTTCATTTTATTCTCCCCCTACCTGATATGATGTTATCACATTTCACTTGGAATAAGGCAAGGAAATTTTTAATAAAAAATCAATTATAATTGGCTGATGAAATATCAAGTGTAAAATAAAAACATGAGCATCATCGCGATGCTCATGTTTTATTTTAGTTTCGTAGCAAGTAATCAAATGCTCCGAGTGCTGCTGTAGCGCCTGCACCCATTGAAACGATAATTTGTTTGTAAGGTGTGTCTGTACAGTCTCCAGCTGCGAAAATACCTGGAATATTTGTTTGACCTCTCTTGTCGATTACAATTTCACCAATTTGGTTTTTCTCGACAGTGTCACCCAACCACTCTGTGTTAGGGGCAAGACCAATTTGAATGAATGCACCTTGTAATTCAACGTGCTTCTCTTCATTTGTTTCACGATCAATATAAGAAATACCATTAACCGTTTCATCGCCAGTAATTGCAGTCGTTTGTGCGTTTAAAATCACATCGACATTTGGTAAGCTACGTAAACGTTCTTGAAGAACTGCATCAGCTTTAAGCTCTGACATAAATTCAAATACAGTGACGTGGTTAACAATACCAGCTAAGTCTAATGCCGACTCAATTCCGGAGTTTCCACCACCAACAACGGCAACATGTTTACCTTCAAATAAAGGTGCGTCACAGTGTGTACAGAACGCAACACCTTTATTTCTGAATTCTTGCTCTCCTGGAACACCAATGTTTCTCCAGCGTGCACCAGTAGCGAGAATAATTGTTTTACTTTGTAAGATAGCTCCGTTGTCAAGCTCAATATTGAATAGATCTTTCTTTTCGATATGCTTAGCTTGCAGGCCTTTCATGACATCGATATCATATTCATTGACGTGCTCTTCAATTTCAGCCATCAATTTAGGACCTTCAGTATATTTAGTTCCAATGAAGTTTTCGATTCCTAGGGTGTCCATGACTTGACCGCCAAAGACGTCAGCTACAATACCTGTGCGAATGCCTTTACGAGCAGCGTAAATTGCTGCACTTGCTCCACCAGGCCCCCCACCAATGACAAGAACATCAAATGGTTCTTTTTCATTGAGTTCAGCAGGATCGATACCGCTGCCTAATTTGTTTAGAATATCTTCGATCGTCATCCGGCCACTAGCCATGAATTCGCCGTTCATATAAACAGAAGGAACAGCTAGAATATTTTCACGCTCGACTTCTTCTTTGAAAGCAGAGCCTTCAACCATCGTATGTGAAATATTTGGATTGATGACACTCATTAAGTTTAATGCTTGCACAACATCTGGACAGTTTTGACAAGTTAAACTAACATATGTGACGAAGTTATATACCCCGTCAATCTTCTTGATTTGTTCGATTATATTTTCTTCAACTTTAGGTGCACGACCACTTACTTGTAAAAGTGCCAATACTAAAGATGTAAATTCATGGCCAAGTGGAATACCTGCAAAAGTAACTCCACTATCCGCCTCACCTTTACGATTGATACTAAAACTTGGTGTCCGCTCTAAAGTTGTTTCTTCAACAGAAATCATTGAAGACATGTCAGCAATTTCGTTAACAAGCTCAAGTGTTTCTTGAGAAACTTTATCGTCACCTGCGCTTACTTTGATGACGATATCGTTTTCTAATAGTTCTAGATATTGGGCAAGTTGTTGCTTTATATCTTTATCTAACATAGTTATCAGACTCCTTAAATTTTACCAACAATATCTAAGCTTGGCTTAAGTGTTTCTCCGCCTTCTTCCCATTTAGCTGGGCATACTTCGCCTGGATTTTCACGTACGTATTGTGCTGCTTTAATTTTATTAATTAAGATACTTGCATCACGGCCAATTCCGTCTGCGTTAATTTCAACTGCTTGGATCACACCATCAGGATCGATGATAAATGTTCCACGATCAGCTAAGCCAGATTCTTCATTAAGAACATCGAATTGACGTGTAATAGTTTGTGATGGATCACCAATCATGATGTATTCGATTGAACTGATTGCTGGTGAATGCTCATGCCACGCCTTGTGAACAAAGTGAGTGTCAGTTGATACAGAGTAAACTTCAACACCTAATTTTTGTAGTTCTGCGTATTCCTTTTGAACATCTTCTAATTCAGTTGGACATACGAATGAGAAGTCAGCTGGATAAAAGACAACAACGCTCCATTTTCCTTTTAAATCTGCTTCTGTAACCTCAAAGAAATCCTTTCCATTTTGGAAAGCTTGTGCTGTAAATGGTTGTACTTCCTTACCAATAAGTGACATAATAATTTTCCTCCTTAGTATTTTGAATTATTGACTGAATTAACTTCTTAATAGAGAATGTTAATCAATAATAATTCTAATTCGATATCCATTATTATAAAGTATCTATTTTATAAGTCAAGTAAAAAAATTTTAATTTAAATAACCTTTACAATCATACTTTTGTAT
Source organism: Bacilli bacterium (assembly GCA_012838505.1). GTDB lineage: Bacteria > Bacillota > Bacilli > Bacillales > Amphibacillaceae > Amphibacillus. The sequence continues at coordinate 34,881 of DUPD01000050.1, forward strand.
TGTTTCTAGTTACTGATTTTCTATACCAGTATAGCCCCTTTCTACAAAAATAACTGCGTGTATTATCAATAATCTATTATATTTGATAATATTTAATGAGAATAGTCACTATAATTTTCGAGATTCTATACTTGAATGTCGGTCTTTGTTAAACTTATAATTGATTAAAATTGTAGCTAGTTAAAGGAGTGCGATTAGATGGGGACAGAGCAAGAATTAATGCTTGCTGGAGAAATGTATCATCCAGCTGATCCTGAATTGGTTAAAGATCGAATGAACGCTCGTCGCCTTGTGCGTTTATATAATCATACGACAGAAGCAGAGATGACTAAGAGAACTGAATTGCCTCAGGTGCCGTTGTGACAAAAGATGTTCCAGATAATGTTGTCGTTGGTGGCAATCCAGCACGGATAATTAAAAAAATTGATCAGCTATAAATGAAAAAACCCCTAAGCTTAGGGGTTTTACTTTAGTCATTAGTGAATACGGATAAGAACCAGTCCCAAATTGATTTGAAGAAATCACCAATCGCTTGAATTAACCCTTGTCCTTCTTCACTTTCGGCAAAGTCACTAATCCAGTTGCGAGTCGCATCGATTGTGTCTGTAACTTTGCTCCAATCGATATTGAGGTTACGCAGTTTATCAAACAATTCAACTAAACGATCAAGTTGAGTATCAGATAGGTTGATTCCTAATTCCTCTGCTAATCGTTTAATGAGATCACGTAATTCTTCAGTCGTTTCTGGGCGCTGTTTTTCAATCTCTTCTTTAATCCGATTCATTAAATCTGTTGCTTGTTCATCATCGATATTTTCATCTTCAGCAAGTTCAGCTGTTACCACCATTTCTTCGTTAGCTGCTTGTTTTACTTCTTCATCAATCTCTTCGCCTGTTACCGCCTCATATGCTTTCATAATTCCAGTTAAAGCGCCAGTCCCTGAGACGTTAAATGGAGCTGTTACATAGATTTCAGCCCCGGTAATGCCCGCGGTAGCTAATGCGTTGGAATACATGGCACCAGTAATATAAGTAATTTTGTTTGTTGTAACGGCAATCCCAGTATTATCATCACGTAGGTCAACTCGGGCAGAAGATAGTGCGTTCGAGCCAATTTGGGATGCGGGAATATGGTCGCCTAAATAATTATGCTCTTCTTCGTTAGTTACATAAATAATCGTGATCTCATCTTCATTGTCGATACCCATTTCTTTTAAGATAGCATCTCGTTGATCAGCAGATAAATCTTCACCTAGTGTTACGATGACTTCTCCTGTAATGGCATCAGCGAGTGCTGTTGGAATTGTTGCATGGATGAAAAATGATAAGATGAGTATCATCATGCTACATTTTAAAATAAATTTTTTCATGGGAAAATCTCCTTTTTCACTTTTTTAAAAGCTTATGTTCATTCTACAACATTTAATTGAGCTTGTCTTGTCAAAAATATCGCCAAGAATATAGACGTTAGTTAATCATACAACATTGAAGTTCACTATTGTTGTCAAATTTTAAGTTAAAATAAAATAACTAGCAAGTAGATTAACGACTCGCTAGTTAAGTTAATTTGTATCGGCTATCTTGATTGGTTCGGGCTTTGTTTTTCTATTCGGCGTATGAATTGTACTGTTACCGTTAAAGATTCCACCTTCTTCAATGATCAAGCCTTCAGCATCAATCTTACCATTAATCTTACCGCTAGCATGGATTTGAATTTTTTCGCTAGTTTTAATCTCGCCATTTGCTTCACCAGCTACAATCACGTTCTTTGCTTGGATGGTTGGTTCTGTATAGCCACTTTTTCCAATATAAACATTACCCTCGCATTCGATTGCACCATATACTTTACCATCAATCCGCAAGCTTGTCGGTAATTTAATTTTTCCTTCAATAATCGTATCTTTTCCGATAATTGTTTCAAGCACTTTATGTTTCTTTTTTCGGTTGAACAAAGTGAAAACCCTCTCTTAGTTTATTTCATTGTCAAAAAAGTTTAGGTAAGGCTCAGGATCAACAGCTTTTTCTGATTTAATGATTTCATAATGCAAATGTGGACCTGTACTTCTCCCTGTTGAACCAAGTTCACCAATGACATCCCCCTTTAAGACTTGATCACCTTGCTCAACACTTATTTTTGATAAATGTGCATAAAGTGTCTCATATCGATCACTGTGATTGATGATAATCGTGTTACCGTAACCACCATGATATTGAGCTAATTGAACAGTTCCATCTGCCGCTGCATAAATTGGCGTTCCAGTTTTGCCACGGACATCAATACCAGAGTGGATCGCGCGAGACCGATTAAAAGGATCGTTTCTCGGTCCAAATGGTGAGGTGATTTTATTTGGATCGGTCGGCCAATGAGTCGGGATATAAAGTAAGTTTTCTTCTAGAGCCATATTTTTAGTTAATAGCTCTTTATTAATCGAGAAGTAATGAAATAAAAGACCGATCGGAATTAAAATAAGAATGATTGTAAAACTAATTAACAAACGTGGGATGGTGAATTGTTTAACGGGCTTCGTAATATTGTTTGGTACCATCGTAAACGTCCATTTTCGAAATCGGAATTTTTTTCGTTTTAGCTTCAGTCTCAGTCTCTCCTTTCAAAATTAAGCTTTAAAGAAATTTAAAAGCCAATTTTTTAGTCCTCTTTTACTAGTTTAATAGAATTTGTAACCAACTTGAAACATAACTAGACAAAATTTTGCATATTATTAGTGGATCAAGTGCTGCTTTCCATTCAAGTAAAGATTTCAGCTAGTTTACTTGGTATTTTGAATAAGTTGAGCAATTTTTGAAAACTTGATCATAATCAATTTATTCTATTAAACAATTGGTTATAATTAAGGTAATCATTTCGGAACATTGTGTCTTATCTGAATAAGTTCAATAGGAGGAGCAAGTGAGATGAAAAAAGTTATCTTTCAATTGGAACAGTTAACGTGTCCTAGTTGTATAAAAAAAATAGAAACAGGTTTAATAGAATCGCATGGTGTTGAAGATGCATTTGTTTTCTTCAAGTCTTGTAAAGCAAAAGTCGAGTATGACTCAAATCAAACAAATCCAGCAAGTTTGAAATCAGTCATAGAAGAGTTGGGTTTCTCGGTCATTTCTTAGACAGAACCGAGACGACATCTAAGCCAATTCGTTTTAGTTTAAGTTCAGATAGTCTAGGATTAGAATAATTGAGTGTTTAAAAATTGATTAGGAGTGTTATTATGTCATCACATGCTCAAAATGAAACTGGTCATTCAATGCAAGCGTGCGTTCAGTTAGTACCAATTTTCAACCATTTAAAAAATGAACAAATGTCTGAGGTGATGAATACCGTTCATTCAACTCAATATCAGAGTGGTGATCATTTATTTCACGCAGGAGATGAATCCGATGCACTCTATGTTGTTCATACAGGAAAGGTTAGAGTCTACCGACTATCTGAGGGCGGTAAAGAACAGCTCGTCCGTTTGTTATTGCCAGGTGATTTTACAGGTGAATTAGCTCTGTTTCGTGAGAGTGAACATGAATCGTATGCTGAAGTGATTGAAGATGCTCAAGTTTGTCGAATTTCCAGGTCAGATCTACAGGGATTGTTGGAGCGTTATCCGTCAATTTCATTACATGTTTTAAAAGAATTGGCCTCTCGATTAGAACAAGCTGAACAACAAACAACCCGCGTAGCAACAGAAAAAGTACCGGTTAGACTTGCTCATTTTTTTGCTGAGTTGATGCCACCATTTAAAAATGAAGCAGAAATCATATTACCGATGTCTAGAAAGGATTTAGCTGCACATTTAGGGACAACACCTGAAACGGTCAGTCGGACACTTAAAAGTTTTGAACAAGTCGGATATATTACGCAGAAAGGTCATAAGAAAATTATCATTCACGATATTGATCTGATGTTAATTGAAATATAAACAGCTTGTTAAAAGAAAAATAAATTCGTTTAATTGATAGTGTTGGTGGGAAATATACTCACTGAGACTATTTTTTATCAGTATTCTGTCGGTTGGTGCTAGCCAAAACATATTTCTTACGATACAATTAGAACATACATTCGGTTAAAGCGAGGTGTGTTTGTGTTAATCAATAAAGCTTACAAATTTCGTCTCTATCCCAATCAGACGCAACAAGAACTCATCAACAAAACGTTCGGTTGTTCACGGTTTATTTTTAATCATTTTTTGGCCAAGTGGAATGACACCTACAAAGAAACAGGCAAAGGATTAACTTACAATCTCTGCTCAAAACAGTTGCCAGCTTTGAAACAAGAATATGATTGGTTAAAAGAAGTCGATAGTATTGCCGTTCAATCAAGTGTCAAAAACTTAGCTGATGCTTTTTCACGCTTCTTCAAGAAGCAAACAAGCACGCCACGATTTAAATCAAACAGGAACCCAATCCAATCGTATACAACAAAATACACAAACGGAAATATCGCTCTTTTTGGCAGTAAAATTAAACTGCCAAAGTTAGGGCTTGTTAAGTTTGCTAAAAGTCGTGAAGTCGATGGTCGGATCATCAATGCGACGATTCGACGCAATCCAAGCGGTAAATATTTCGTTTCTATCCTTGCTGAGACGGAAGTCGATTCACTTCCCAAAACAAAGCAAACGACAGGTATCGATGTCGGGATCAATACGTTCGCCACACTTTCAGATGGGACAATGTATGAAAACCCTCGATTTTTACTTCGCAAAAAGCATCTGGTTAGATACAGAAGAAGCAGGCTACTTTAGCGACAATTACTTCGACCTCCTACCAGGTGAAACAAAAGTCGTCCAATTCATCCCAAGAAATAAAGAAATCAATGATTCAATGACGATTGATGCAAAATCAATGGCTGATATGATCTAAGTAAAAATCATTATAAAATGACCCGATAGATTAACAAGCTCGGGTCATTTTTATTAACTCAACTTTCGCAAATCAAAATCTGCAAGTAAACCTTGATGTGGGGTAGTTAGATGCCACAAATGTTTTCCCAGAATTGAATTAATCATGGAATTATAAAATTCACTCAATTATTTAAATTTTTAAAAAATTCCCTTGTAATCTACTCCCTTAGTTGGTAAACTTGATGATTATAAGACTCGCCAATCAATGAGTCTGCAAGAATAAAAAAGCGGATAGGTGTGAAAAAGGGATGAAACAAGTTTATAATTTTTCAGCAGGACCAGCGATGTTACCGAAAAGTGTTTTAGAAAAAGCACAAGCAGAATTACTCGATTTCAATGGCTCAGGCATGTCTGTCATGGAACTAAGCCACCGATCTAAATGGTTTATTGATATTTTAGAAGCAGCCGAAGCAAACTTAAGAAAGCTAATGGCAATTCCTGATCATTATCATGTTTTATTTCTACAAGGTGGTGCATCACAACAATTTGCAATGGCACCAATGAACTTAATGGTCAAAAATAAAAAAGCAGATTACGTAATGACAGGTTCATGGTCGAAAAAAGCCTACAAAGAAGCACAAAACTTTGGTGAAGTCCGAATTGTTGGTGAAGAGACAAATAATCAGATCCCAGCATTAACAAAAGACATGTTTGATCCAAATGCAGATTATGTTCACATCACAACAAATAACACAATTGAAGGTACTGCATTTTCGGAACTACCAGACACCGGTGATGTACCGATCGTTGCAGATATGTCATCAAACATTTTATCAACACCAATTGATGTCACTAAGTTTGGTCTGATCTATGCTGGCGCACAAAAAAATATTGGCCCTGCAGGATTGACGATTGTCATTATTCGTGATGATTTAGTTGGGCAAGCACCAGACTCTGTACCAACGATGTTAAATTATCAGACACACGTAAAAAATAAATCAAGCTTTAATACACCACCAACATACTCAATCTATATAGCTAAGCTTGTCTTTGATTGGTTGCTAGAACTTGGTGGGTTAGAGGAAATGGAAAAACTTAACCGAACTAAGGCAGACTTATTATACCGAGCACTCGATCAATCACAAATATTCACTGCTCCGATAAAAGCTGAATATCGCTCATTAATGAATGTGCCTTTTGTTTCAGTTAATGGTGATCAAGAGCTTGAGGCTAAGTTTATTGCGGAAGCGAAGCAAGAAGGACTTGAAACGTTGAAAGGTCACCGTTCAGTAGGTGGAATGCGCGCAAGTATTTACAATGCGATGCCGTTAGCGGGTGTTGAAAAGCTCGTTGACTTTATTAAAAAATTTGAAGAAAATAATCGTTAAATTATAATGAAGAGAGTAGGAATACACCATTCCTACTCTCTTTTCATATTAGTTAAGTTTTAGTCAGTTCAGGATTGGGAAGAGTATATCGTAAGCTTATTTAATAAACTAAAGTTCAATCGAGGAGGATACAATGGAATTAACTGTTTATTTAGCAGGGCAAATCCACGACAATTGGCGTGAAGAATTAAAGGTAGAAGCACAAAAAAGGAATTTACCACTTACTTTTGTTGGACCCCAGACAGATCACGATCGCTCTGATCAAATCGGTGAAGCAATTTTAGGAGAGCAGCCTGGTAATTATTATCGCGATGATGCTGCTTCAGCAGTGAATAACTTTAGAACAGAAGTTTTAATGCGCAAGGCGGATGTTGTGATTGGGTTATTCGGTGAGAAGTATAAGCAGTGGAATACAGCAATGGATGTTTCTACAGCAATCACGCTAAACAAGCCAACAATTATCATTCGGCCGGACTCACTGATTCATCCGTTAAAAGAATTATCTAATAAGGTGAATGTGACGGTTGAAACAATTGAGCAAGCGCTAGATGTTCTTGCCTATATTTATGAGTAAAGTTAAAAGCTATGCTGATGCATGGCTTTTTCTTATTATAAAAAAATAATGCCGAGAATGATTGCTACGATTAAAAGGCAACTGCGGAGATCAATAATCGGGATATTTTTCATGTCGATCAGTCCTTTTCGTCATTTAATTATATTATAACATATAATTCAGATAAAATTAATAGGAATTAAATAAAAATTAAAGTGATCATAATCAATCGATAAATACCCTCGATGATTAGTTACTCAGAGCAGTTAATTTTAATGAAAAGAAAAGCAACAACAATTGATCAGTTTGACTTTAGTTAGATTAAGTCAATTCTAACCAATGAGTTAATCAACTATAATCAGTTAAAAACTCTCGCGCTTTAGATTGAAAAAATTAAAAATCACGTTACAATTATAATAAGGAGTTAGCTAAGTTAACTTCACCAATACTTTGTTACTTTAATTTAAAATAGGAGGCACAATTAATTGAAAAGGGTAATTCTTAGTGCAGATAGTACATGTGATCTGACCGATGATTTAATTAAACGCTATAACGTAAATATCCAGCCCCTACATATTAATTTAGATGAGCAATATTATCGAGATGGTGTTGATATTTCACCGGATGATATTTATGCAACATACCAAGCAAAAGGAATTCTACCTAAAACGTCCGCACCAAATCCAATTGAATATATTGACCACTTTAAACAGTGGACAGATCAAGGTTTTGCTGTGGTTCATATTAGTCTCGGTTCAGGCATATCTTCCTCACATCAAAATAGTTTACTTGCGGCGGAAGAATTACCAGATGTCTACGTAATCGATTCTGGAAATCTTTCCACAGGGATGGGCTTGCTTGTCATTGAGGCGGCCGAGCGAATTGAACGAGGTATGGGAGCAGCGCAAATCTATCAAGAAATTAATCAGCTGAGGGATAAAGTTCGGGCTAGTTTTGTGATCGATAAACTTACCTATCTCTACGAAGGTGGCAGGTGCTCGGCGCTTGCGAATATTAGTGCAAATCTATTAAATATAAAGCCAAGCATTAAAGTTGATAATGAGAGTGGTAAGATGACGGTAGGGAAAAAGTATCGCGGAAGCTTACCGAGAGTATTAAAACATTATACTGACGATCAACTACAGGACGAGGCGACAATTAATAAGAAACGTATTTTTATTACGCATTCTGGTACAGATCAAAAAAACATTAATACTGTTAAAGAATTGATTGAACAAAATTATCGTTTTGAAGAAATTCTAATTACTCGAGCGGGCTGTACAATTTCCTCACACTGTGGGCCAAATACTCTCGGTGTATTATTTATGGAAAACTAAGAAATTTAATAATCTCAGTTACTCAAACCCTCTTAACGATTTAAGGGGGTTTTAATGAGCTTGAAAAAACTGATATTGTTAGCCGTTATGATTCTCTTTAAGCTATAAGTACGATATAATAACAAGAAAGCAATTCGTGAAAGAAGGTCATTTGATGTCAGAGCAAGAAAACCATATAACGAGAATTGAGCAAGATGGTAAAGAATATATTTTAATTGGTACGGCTCACGTATCAAAGGAAAGTGCTGAACAAGTTAAGCAAGTGATCGAAGCAGAACTACCTGATGCTGTTTGTATTGAACTTGACCAACAACGCTATCAATCGATAAGAGACGGCAACAAGTGGAAGGATATGGACATTTTTAAGGTCATTAAAGAGAAGAAGGCAACATTATTGATTATGAACTTAGCGATCTCTTCTTTTCAAAAGCGAATGGCGAAGCAGTTTGGCATTGAAGCTGGACAAGAAATGATTCAAGGGATTGAATCAGCTGAAGCGGTTGGCGCAAAGCTTGTGCTTGCAGACCGGAATATCCAAGTTACTTTTGCGAGAATTTGGGGCGGTGTAGGTTTTAAAGGAAAGATGATGCTGCTGACGCAAATTATTGCCGGTATATTTTCAAATGAAACAATCACTGAGGAAGAGCTTGAGCAATTGAAGGAAAAGGATTCAATTGATGCGATTTTAAGTGAGTTTACTGAATATTTCCCAAGTTTGAAAAAACCATTAGTTGATGAAAGGGATCAGTATTTAGCTGAAAAAATTAAACGAGCACCAGGCAAGAAAATTGTTGCTGTCCTTGGTGCAGCTCATATACCTGGTGTGACCAAAGAAATGAATCACGATCATGATTTAAAAGCATTAACAACTGTTCCGAAAAAAACAAATTGGAAAAAAGGATTAGGTTGGATTATACCGATTTTGGTTATTTCATTAATTCTATCAACATTTTTCTTAAACCCAGATGCAGGTTGGCAACAAATGCAAAGTTGGTTAATCTGGAATGGTTCATTAGCTGGTCTCGGTGCCTTAATCGCATTTGGCCATCCATTAGCCATTTTAACGGCGATTATTTCTTCACCAATCACATCGTTAAATCCGTTTATAGCTGCTGGAATATTGGCAGGATTAGTCCAAGCTTATTTTAATAAACCACAAGTAAGTGATTTTGAAAAACTTAACGAAGATGTCTATTCCATTAAAGGTTTTTGGAAAAACAAAGTCACAAGAGTGTTACTTGTCGTTATTATCACGAATTTAGGGAGTACTTTAGGAACGATTGTGGCAGGAACCGATATTGCACGCTTATTTATTGAAAATATCATGTGATGAGCAAAAATAGCCTTTAAATACGAGCTTGTGTTTAAAGGTTATTTGTTCACTACTAAGCGTTTGAAATATTACTAATTCAAAAAGTTCAGTTTAATTTTTAAATTATCAAGTAAAGGGGTTAAACGGATGGAAGAACATGAAGATTTTAACGAAAATGAACGTCAACATTATATGCGTGGAAGGCAAATCAATCTTGTTGAGGCTGAATTAACGCCAGGGAAATTATTCTTATTTTTAGTTGCGTATTTTGTGATCCCGATTGGGGTTATTTTTGTTGCAGCAGTGATAGCGACTTTGATTGATCTTATTTTTCAAACAAATATGGTCAACTTACTTGATCAAATCCAATATCTCTCACTGTTAGAATTAGTCGCTTTTCTAATCACGATGCTGATCTTTAAAAGTGCCCGTAACTATTTACAGGGAAAATTTCAGTTTCAAGTGTTTAAGCAATGGCAAACATACCTTTACATAATTGGTGCCTATTTTGTTGTTTACTATGCACAGTACTTATTTAATTATGTTTTAGAATGGGAGCAAGCAGGAAGTCAGGTTGGCTTGTTTGGCTTGGATCAAATTGAACTCAACTTTATAAATATTAGTTTACTTGTGATCGCCTTTGTTGTAATCGCACCAATTACAGAAGAAATCATTTTTCGTGGACTAATCTTCGGTTTTATCAAAGATAAGCTGGGATTAGCAGTTGCCCTGATCGTTTCAGCTATTATTTTTGGTATGTTACATCCGGGTCATCATTTATCAACAGCAGTGATTGGACTTGTTTTTGCCCTACTATACTACCGAACAAAATCGCTCGTAGTTCCAATCGTCTTTCATATGATTTGGAATGCCCTAGCAACTTATGGATTATTGTCCTTGGTTATTTCAAGTGGATGATTTGAATGGCGCCAATCCAGTGCGATTCACCGTCAGAATTGGCGCGACTTTAAACTTAATTATGTAAAAAGTAAAGAAAAAATATCAATAAGGTTACAATTTGAAATTGTCCCTCTATTCAGGGCATTTGTATGATACAATATAAGTAATAAAATTTTAACTAAAAGGAGGAACATCCAAATGAAATTATGGTTTAAAAAATTGTTTGTCTTAATTGTGGCGATCATGACGTTGGGTTTTTATGTTCCTCCTCTTGATTTAGAAATTAATGCAGACACAAATGGTAAGGAAACTGAATCAAATAAAAATACTGTAGAAAATCCGAATACATTTATTTACGATCCTCCGATTTACTTAGATGATCTAGATGACTACGAGACAACCGACCAAGATCCTGCAGCAGAACTAATTGAGGAAGCTAAGGATCACATGATTGGTAAATTAGGACCTAAAATTCATACACAGCTACGCGATGAAATATCAGAATAAGTCTTACCTAATCTAGAATTAGTCGTCTCTAACTTGATCGATACGAACTGTTCAGATCAACAATTTAATCTTTCAATTATTGAAAATCGAGTCTCTGGTTATGGGGAGAAAATCTTTGATTTATATGATGAAGAATCTGAAAAAATCATTGCTAAGTTTCACGTACGTAGGGAAAATCGTCCACTAGATGGCTATTGGTTCAATTTCCATTATCACCTAGCCCAAGATCAGTTCGAAACACATTATGAATTTGCAGACATCTATTGGAGCAAAGATACACCGCCAAAATGGATGAGCTAAAACTAGATGAGGTAAACACCTTAATCTAGTTTTTTTATGCGCATGTTTATCTTTTCTTGACTGGGGAAAAATAAACTAACACAACTTCTGTTAAGTGAGGACAAACATAATGACTAAATATGTACAAGTATATTTTCGAACAGAAGACGAAGCCGAGCAATTAAGAGCAACACTAAGTAAATTTACGACAAGTAATGTCATGCTTGATCAATTGGAAGAAAACAATCAAGGGCGATTAGTTGTGCCGTATGTGCCATATAGTGCTTCAGGGACAACTGCTGGAAATACGCAGGTTGGTTCACAGGTAATGGGCTTCCAAGATGTTGAGGATGATCAAGACCAAAGAAACATTATACTTTCATTTGAGATCGGTCAAGATGATCTCTATGATGTACTTGTCGAGATTCAAAAATTAGACGGTCACGTTGATCGCTCACTATTTGACTAAAACTAAACACTCAGCATTTGCTGGGTGTTTAGTTTTAGACTTGGCTTAAATAACATAAAGATAGATACTGAAAAAGTGTGCCAATGAACCTGCTAAAATAAACAAATGGAAAATTTCATGAAAACCTAAATATTTGCTCTCTAGCCATCTAGGTTTGAGTGCATAAATTACCCCACCGAGTGTGTAAATAACCCCGCCAGTAATTAATAAAATAAGCCCAGGTAAAGCTAAATTAGCAGCAAGTGGTACGACCGCAAAAATAATTAGCCAGCCCATTAAAATATAAAGCCCAGTTGATAACCACCTTGGACTATGGAACCATATTAGCTTAAATGAAATCCCACAGATCGCTGCCAACCAAATAATCATCAGTACAATCCAGCCAATCGTTCCTTGCAATGTAATCACACAATAAGGTGTATATGTACCAGCGATCAGAAGATAAATCATCGAATGATCTAGTTTTCGCAACCAAGCGATGACATTGTCTGATGCAATCACCATATGGTAAGTAGCTGATGCACTATAAAGTAAAAACATGCTAATACCAAAAATAACTAATGAACTTAACTCAAGCGTAGAATTTAATGTTTGACTCCCTTTAATCATTAAAAAAATCGTACCAATAATCGCTAAAACTGCCCCAAACAAATGGGTTAACCCATTAATGGGTTCTCTCATATAACGTTCCATAACTCTATAACCTCCATCATATAGTTTTCAATACTATGTAATGAAATGATACTACATACGTGTTGAGTCGTCAATATTTACCTTTGGAGAAAAATACGCTATAATAAATAAAAACTAATAAATGAGGGTGTTACAGTGGATCAGCTAGAAAAATTAGTCGCGTCACTCCATCTTGATGATATTATTATTCGGGAAGAAATCCCTAAAATTGATTTATACGTCGATCAAGTGACTCAATTGTTCGAAGGTATTTATGCTCCAGGAAAGCGTGACGAGAAAGAAAAAATTTTAACGAAGACAATGATTAACAATTATGCTAAAGGAGATTTATTGTTTCCGATTAAAAATAAACGCTATTCGAAAGAGCATATTATGTTTATTCAATTTATTTACCAATTAAAAGCGTCCTTATCAATTAGTGATACCAAAACGGCATTACAGAACTTAAACGATTCAGTTGTAGCAGGTGGGGTTGATCTTGATAAGCTGTATGATCAGTATGTTGAATTGATGGGCAAGCAAGTAGAAGATTTAACGCAATTTTTGCCGGAAATCAATCAAGAAGCTGAACAAGTTATCGAAGCAATTAACTTTGATGATCAAGACTACTTAAGAAATTTATTCTTAATCTTTTCTTTCGTCCATAAAAGTAATATGTACCGGAAGCTTGCTGAACGTTTGACAGATCAATTAACCGAAACAGTTGTTGAAAATGACCAACAAAAAAACTAGCCGGATCTAAATTCCAGCTAGTTTTTCTGTTATCTATTCATGATTTTGAGATAAATAGGTTAATTAATGACTTAATTGAGGAAAAAACACGAATAAATTTGTTGGTGCTATGCCCGTGATTTCCACTCTAGGCGGACGCTTTCCGCGGGATCGGCCTCAACTTTTATTGCTCCACTACCGTGTCGCAATAAGGATTTTCGGACTCGATCTTTTCCCGCTGGAGTCGCCGCCTGCCGTTCCAATCACTTAGTCTTGCTTTCGTACTTACGTATGGTTCTGATAACTTATTCGTAAAGATTCGTGTTTTGATTGTAGTTTGTGTCCTATCAAAATCTATCCAGTCCACTTTCTTTTTATTTTCTGACAAGATGAACTTATTTTAAAAGTATGGAGAGCCAGTCAGAGTGGAGATAAGCAACTGGTGAGACTTCTGCGGGAATAGGACAAGGAAAGCTTCGTCAGCGATACATCGCACGAAGGAAATCGGTCTTTATTTCCGAGGATGGGCTGAAGATCCACTTTTGATATTTTTCGGAATGTTAGACTAAGTTCGCCACGTCCGTGTGGCAACGTCTAACTGACCCACATCCTGTGCGCCCGAAGCCATCCCCGTGAAAAGCGAACCAGTTGCTTTTCGGAACGAATAAATGCTCAAAATAAGGATCTGTGATTAAATTTTCCATGTGTATAAGAAAAGTCAATATAGACAATGAACAATTCGCCTTACTTACTTTATCAAGGTTTATTTGCTTATTTTTATCTGTGAAAGTTGAGTTAATGACTTAAATGAATCCACTCTCTATTGGAGATACAGTTCCATTACTTCAGTGGAAGAGATCACACCATCGTAGATCATTAATTCATCGATTAGGCCTTGGAAAGGTGGATCCCAATGATTGACACCTAAACCAAAGTACGCTTTGTTGTTAAACAATCTCGGAAAATCATTACCTTCAAAATAGCGCTCGTCATTTAAATAAATCATCAAGTTTCCAGATTCTGCGGTTAAAAAGATATGAGTCCATTCATCTTCACTAATGAGTATGTCGGTTGAAGCATCATACCATTCGTTGCTCCCCGCCCATACGATTGTCTCACCGTTATGACCAAATGGTACGACACTGATCCATTCATTTTGATTAGCTGCAGCGAAGAAAGTAGTCGTATGTTGCGTTAGTGCTTCAGGATAGAGCCAAAATGAAACCGAATACGCATCCCCCTCAATTAATCGTTCAGGTAATCTTATTCCTGATGACCCATCAAATACAGCAGCTTGACCAACAATACCGTCTGTAAAAGTGATTTCACCGTCAAGTTGATCGATGCGCTCACCAGTCGCTTCTCCATCTGCAAATTGACCAACTGAATCAGATAAATCACGATCGAAAGCATAATGAGCACTTAATGAGACCTCACGTGTACCTGAGACTGTTAAATTAAATTCTTTTCTTTCGATTACATCACCATTTTCAATTGTTGCTACTAAAGTTACCGTTTCATCATTACCTGTTGGTCTAGTTACTTTTCCATCGTTTGAAAGAACTGATGTGTTTGATGATTCCCAAGTAATTGTTGTCCCTAAAAAGCCTGATTCAATTAAATTGAGATCATCTGTTATATTATTTGGATTGCCTACTGATAAGTCTCGCTCAACATTACTAACAATCTGTTCAGCGGTTAGAGTCGATCCAGCTGACTGCACACCCCAAACAGTTACCCCTTTATTCGATAATGCTGTAAAAGACATAACCGCTTCATCTTGCACTTCATCCCATACCTCTACAAAAACACCATCATAATCAATGTTATTTATCGTAATTGTTGCGTAATAACCATCATGTGACCAAGTTCCGTCGATTGCGCCTGTAATTGTTCCATCTTCATGTAAACGGATGATTTGTGTTTCTTTTAGTTCTGCGCTGTTATCTTTGCCGTGATTAATATATTTATAATCACCAATTAAATCACCGATTGATAGTTCTTGATCGAGTTGTTCGCCAGCATAACGTTTAGGAGCGACAACTGGCCAATCATGTTTATTTAAGAACATCTGATGGATCCGAAGTTCATGAGCTTCGCCACGATTAGGAAAGCGTGTATGGAAAACTAAGAATTCCTCACCTGTTTCTTCATCTAAGAAAACTGAATTATGACCTGGTGATAAATAACCTACGCCAGGCCCCATTCCAGGTTCACCTAACTCACGTTTAAACATAAAATTTCCAAACAATTTATTACCGTATTGTGCATGATTTACATCACCAGGTAATACAGCTGGTTGATTATCTGCGTCGAGATAGGGGCCATCAGGTACCTTAATGATAGAAGGATCATGTACGGACACGTTTTTAAAATTAGGTTTTACTAAACTTGATTCTCGCGAGACATCGTTTATTTGAGGAGTTTTTGACTCTGGTTCAGATAAATTATTTGTCAGGTCCCGATTGTTAAGTAGAATAAATGCGATAACAGCAATGATTATTATACCTATAATACTTAAGGGAAATAATCAATTAAGTCAAATTGTCCTTTTTCAAGCGATTCAATCCATTCATCAAGTGATAAGATCGATTTAATTTGATAAAATTGTTCAACCTCTTTGATCATTTCCTGTGTTAAAGTTTGATCGCCCGTCATTTCAATTAACAGAAGGATGCCACCTGGGCGAAGCACTCGGTTATACTCACTAAGGATTGGCTCAACGTGATTAAATGAGACAACTGATTCTGAAATGATGCAATCGATTGATCCTGATTCAAAGGGGAGTTTTTGAAGCTTTCCTTGGATTAGCTCAACACGTTTACCTTTTAATCGCTGTTTAGCTAGCTTAATCATCGCTTGATCTTGATCGATTCCGATTAAACGGCTATTCGTTACTTCAGTCAAAAATTCTAAAGTCTTTCCCGTCCCACAATCTGCATCTAAAATGCAATGATGTTGATATTTCTTTAATTGCTCCCAAGCCTTCTTCGTTGCTGAAAGCCCACCTGGATGTGCACTAGCAATATTTAAATGAGCGAGCATCGATGTATAATTAAATTCCATATGAACCACTCCTCAGTATCTTTTAAACTTTGTATATTCTATGATTGAATTTCTTTTCGATTACATATTTACCTTCTTCTCAAAGTATAGTAAGATATTAAATAATTCTAAATAGTCTGACGTTAGATGGGTGAGGTTAAGTATGCTCGATTCCTCACAAAATAGGGTCTATTTGTTGAATGAGCACTTTTTGTTAAGAAATAATGATATAATACGAATGAATATATTTTAAAAATAGAATATGTACGTGTTTAAGGAGTGGATAATCAAATGAAAACAGATTTAGAGATTGCGACAGCGGCTAAACTTAAACCGATTCAGTCAATTATTAATGGGCTAGACATACTTGACGAGGAATGGGAGCCGTATGGGAAAAACAAAGCAAAACTATCTTTGGGATTATTAGATCGATTGAACAATGAAAAAGATGGCAATTTGATCTTAGTCACTTCAATCAATCCAACGCCTGCAGGTGAAGGTAAGTCAACAGTCACAGTAGGCTTAGGTCAAGCCTTAAAGCAACTCGGTAAAAAAACAGCGATTGCATTGAGAGAGCCGTCGCTTGGTCCAGTAATGGGGTTAAAAGGCGGAGCAACCGGTGGAGGTTATTCTCAAGTTGTTCCGATGGAGGATATCAACTTACACTTTACTGGTGATATTCATGCGATCACAGCGACAAACAATGCATTAGCAGCTTTAATTGATAACCATATTTTCCAAGGGAATCAGGCACAAATTGATCCGCGCCAAATAACATGGAAGCGTGTTGTTGATCTCAATGACCGGGCTTTACGTCAAGTCGTTGTTGGTCTTGGTGGTGTTAAACAAGGCGTGCCTAGGGAAGATGGCTTTAATATTACCGTTGCTTCTGAAATTATGGCGATTTTATGTTTAGCAAATAGTTATCAAGATTTAAAAGCACGACTATCAAAAATTGTCGTTGGTTATCGCGTTGATTCCAGTCCTGTAACTGTTGCTGATTTAGGAGTAGAGGGTGTGTTGGCGATGTTACTACGAGACGCACTCAAACCGAACCTTGTCCAGACAATTGAGGGTGTGCCTGCCTTTATTCATGGGGGACCATTTGCAAATATTGCTCATGGCTGTAATAGTTTGTTAGCAACAAGGATGGCAGGTAAATTAGCTGATTACGTAGTAACTGAAGCGGGATTCGGTGCTGACCTTGGTGCCGAGAAGTTTTTAAACATTAAATCAAGAGCTGGCAATCTTGATCCAAAAGCGGTTGTTATCGTTGCGACGACTCGTGCCTTAAAGATGCACGGTGGTGTTGAGCAAGATAAGTTAACTGAAGAAAATTTAGCTGCATTGAATGAAGGTTTATCGAATTTAGCTAAACATATTGAGACAATTGAATCATTTGGTTTACCATATGTTGTCGCACTTAATCATTTCACAACTGATACAGCTGGAGAAATTAAAGTTATTGAAGATTGGTGTCAAGCGCGTAATATTTCTTTAGCCTTAACAACAGTTTGGGCAGATGGAGGTAAGGGTGGTATTGAATTGGCTAACCAAGTGATTCAGAAAATAGCCGAACAAAAAGTCAAATTCCAACCACTTTATCCGTTAACTGCATCGATTAAAGAAAAAATCGATACCATTGCAAAGCGTGTTTACGGTGCATCTACTGTGAAATATTCTGCATTAGCCGAACAACAGATTAATGAATTTAGTCAACATGGTTGGGGAGACTTACCGATCTGTATGGCAAAAACACAGTACTCACTATCAGATCAACCTGATCAATTAGGTCGACCGACAGATTTCACAATTACCATCCGTGAACTCAGACCATCGATCGGTGCGGGATTTATCGTTGCTTTAACTGGAGAGATGTTAACAATGCCTGGTTTACCAAAACAACCAGCAGCCCTAAAAATGGATATTGATGCAACAGGTGAAATTACCGGTTTATTTTAAGTTTTTAATCGTATAATTTAATCTAGAGCTGAATTCTAAAATGTTAATGATGTCATTTAGGATTCAGTTCTTTTTATTTAACTCGATCCTCATTATGATTGATAATCATACGTATAAGTTGATGAAATTAGTCAAATTACTATTGCTTATATGCACATATTTGATATGATAAGTGCAAACATACATATGAGAGGGAGAACGTTATGAGAATTACAGAGATACCAACGCTAGAGTTAACAATAAAAAAGGGAGCGAACCCAGAATTACCTAACGAGGTTGAAGTAGGGCTAGAAAATGGCTTAAAAGCGAAGTTTCCTGTTGAATGAGAAAATATCACTCCTGAATCGACTGAAGTTCATGGGAAGCTTAGAGTAACAACTTATCCAAATCCAATTATCGAACAACGAGCGGATCCCTATTTATATAAACATACAGACGGATATTATTACTTTACCTAAGCTGTGATTCGAGTTCTCTTAAAACTTGAGTTTATTTCCCTTTTAAGCGATGATTTTAGATAGAATAACAGTTTGAGAGGGGAAAGTTTGTTGACAAATAAAGATTCGCTTTGGCCACTAAAGATGTTATTATTTTGTTTTTATGGGGCTAATACAATGGTCGTTAGTTTTTTGCCATTACTATTAACTTACCGCGGTTTAAGTGGTCAAGAGATTGGATGGGTGCTGGCAATTGGCCCGGCAGTATCAATTGTTGCCCAACCATTTTGGGGATTTATAAGTGACAAATTTCAAACGGTCAAAAAAGTATTGATCGTAACTTTAATTGGTCTATTGATCAGTGGATTTTTCTACTTTCAAGCCAAAAGCTTAATCATCATCTTGGGATTATCGATTGTTTTTTATTTTTTTCAATCATCAATTGCTCCCTTATCCGATAGTCTTGCTCAACGAAGAGCAGAACAACTCGGTGTTCCATTTGGATCGATCCGAACGTGGGGCTCAATCGGATTTGCTACTTTTTCAATTTTAATTGGAGAAATTGTCGACTGGACAGGCATTCAATATTTAATTATTCCTTATTTTATGATGGCCTCTGTGACATTATTTATGAGTACACGTGTAAAAGATGTGACAATTGAAAGAACATCAATTCAAATTAAGGACTTACAAAAATTATTTAAAAATCCACCGTTAATTTTATTTTTGGCTGCATTATTTTTAGTCGCTGTAACCCATCGAATGAACGATTCATATATGAGCTTATTCATTAATCAATTAGGTGGAGGCGACAATCTCGTTGGAATTGCCTGGTTTGTCGGAGTCGTTAGCGAGGCATTAGTCATTGCATTTACGGGTAAGTGGTTAAAAAAATTACACCCACTTATTTTTATTGTTGCTTCTGGACTAATTTTTTCTTTAAGGTGGATGTTGTATAGTTTAATTACAACCCCAAGCTTGATTATCATCTTTCAAGTACTAAACGGTTTATCATATGGTGTTTTTTTTGTAATGTCATTTCAATATGTGACGAGATTGATCCCCGTCCAACTGCAAACAAGTGGACATTTATTGTATTCAACAGTCATCTTTGGGATATCGGGGATCGTTGCTTCGCTGGGTGGTGGCTACTTGTTTGAACAATTTGGTGGGGCTACTTTGTATTTTGTGATGGCAATTTTAGCTCTGCTTGGATCTTGCTTCATTTTGATATATCATATAATTATTAGAAAAACAACAAGAGTCGTATGAATGAATTCCGGTTATCGTGTTAAGGGGGGCTAATATGAAGCAGGAGAGAATCACCAAGGTTTGTTTATTAGCGGGGGAAATCATGTTGAAAAATGGTGCCGAGACGTATCGAATTGAGGACACAATGACTCGAATTGCTCAAGCATACGGGGTGGAAGATGCTCAGATTCATGCGACGCCAACCGCAATTATGTTTGCTGAAGACATGACTTCACCAACTAATTTTGTGCGAATTAATGTAAGGGCGACCGATCTAGACAAAGTATCAAAGGTGAATAGTATATCCAGACACATTTCTGCTGGTAAATTAACTGTCAAAGAGGCACGCGAAAAACTCCTCGAAGTTGAAGCGAATAGTGAAACATATCCAAAGTGGCTGCAAATAGCTGCAGCTGGTTTTGCTAGTGGCTGTTTTACGATTATGTTTCAAGGGAGTTGGCTTGAATTTTTACCGGCAATTATTGTCGGCATGATCGGTTATTATTCGATGCTCAGTTTTCATGAAGTCCTTAAAATTCGCTTTTTTGCTGAATTTTTAGCATCTGTTTTCTTAGCTTTATCCGCGTTTTTAGTGATTATGATTCACTCAGGATTAGATATTGATAAAATAATTATTGGTTCTGTCATGCCCCTCGTCCCTGGACTATTAATTACGAATGCCGTTCGTGATTTAATGGCAGGGCATTTGGTATCAGGAATTACGAAAGCAACAGAAGCGATTTTAACTGCTCTTGCAATAGGAGCTGGAGTTGCTGTTGTCTTATTAGTCTTTTATTAATTACTATGATGGGGTGGTCAAATGCTAATCGAACAGTTAATTGTGAGCTTTTTTTCTGCTGTAGGATTTGCAATTATCTTTAATGCACCAGTGAGGGTGCTATGGCAATCGGGTACGGTTGGTATGGTCGGATGGATTGTCTTTGTTGGATTATCGCGGGTCTATGATGTGAATATTGTTATTGCAACATTATTAGCTTCGGTTATAGTCGGAATTGTGAGTCAAATCCTAGCAAAACGTTTCCGGACGCCAATTATCATTTTTAATTTGGCTGGGATTATTCCGCTCGTTCCTGGAGGGATGTCTTATGATGCGATGCGTTTTTTTGTTGTGAATGATTATGATGCTGCGATCGCAACAGGTGCGACGGTTGCAATGATTTCTGGTGCGATTGCACTCGGGTTGATTGTTTCTGAGATCATTAACCAACTGATTCGAAATATGAATTGGAGAAAATATCATAGCGAATATGATCGAAAAGGTGTTGCTAGCTTAGATACGGATTAATTCACTACTCTAAGCTAATTTAGTGCATTAATGAAATGAGTTCGTTAAAATAAAGATATCATCTAAATGTAGGAGGAAGCTCTCTATGATCAAATTAAATAAAGTAACAGGAGAAGCGCATAAAATAACGAATGATGGTGGTACGGTTCAACTTGCAAAGTCAGGTAGAAGTGATATAGATGCTTTTACACCAGGTGATTTCATTAATAGTTCAATTGCTATTTGTATGGGTCTAACTTTAGATGCCTTAATTGAAAGAGACGGGTTAGATATTCCAGGTTATACAATTGAAGTTGATGGAACGAAAGACCAAGAAGCTCGCCCATCACGAATGGAAAAGTTCGATGTTAAAGTTATCTTTGATGCAGAGGTTGATGAAAAGTTAAGAAATCGTCTCGTCAAATCTGCTAAACGTGGCTGTACAATGGGTAACACAATTGAACACGGTGTCCCAATCAACGTCACATCAGAATAAATCAAGTAAATTTTATAAAATTAAACAAAAACACCTAAAAACTTTTGAATCACAATGTTTCTAGGTGTTTTTTGTTTGGTATAAAAGCAGGTCGGCAAATACAATCAAATGAATATTTATTCAGTAATGAAATAAATATAAATTAATTATACATAACCATTGCATAAAAATACATCATCGAGTATAATAATTAATCACAATGGTAATAAGGAGTGTTGATTTAAATGAAAGTAGCAATCGTTGGGGGATCAGGCTATGGTGGCGTTGAACTAGCACGATTATTACAACAACATCCAAACGTAAACCTGACTCAAATCATTTCACATTCACAAGCAGGCACAAATTTTTCAGAAATTTATCCGCAAATGACAACAATTATTGATGAACCAATGAAAGACTTAAACTTAGAAAAACTAGCTGACGACATTGACCTAGTATTTTTAGCAACACCATCAAACGTCAGCCACCGATTCGTTTCAGACATACTTGAAGCAAACTTAAAATGCATCGACCTTTCTGGTGATTTGCGACTGAAAGATCCAGCATTATATAAATCGTGGTACAACTTTGAAACTACAGCCGAAGCATACTTAGATCAAGCTGTTTATGGATTAAGTGAAATTTACCAAGACCAGATTTCAGAAGCAAACCTTATTGCCAATCCGGGTTGTTTTCCAACAGCCGGCTTACTTGCTTTAATCCCATTGATTGAAAACCAGATCATTTCAACCGAATCAATTATTATTGATGGAAAAACAGGTGTATCAGGTGCTGGGCGCGGCTTATCATTAAATGTACACTTTTCTGAGATGAATGAAAATACAAAAGCTTATCAACTCGGCAATCATAAACATATTCCTGAAATCGAACAAGAACTATCTGAAAAATCAAATGATTCAATCATGGTGAATTTCACACCTCATATTATACCGATGACTCGTGGGATTTTAATGACGAGTTATACGAATTTAATGATTGAACAAACAAATGAGCAAATTACTGAACTTTATCAGTCATATTACCAAGACCAACCTTTTGTCCGAATTAGAGAAAATGGTCAAATTCCAAGTACAAAAGAAGTTTATGGGAGTAATTATTGTGATATCGGATTTCAAGTTGACTCAAGAACAAATAAATTAATCGTCGTGTCTGTGATCGATAACTTAGTAAAAGGGGCTTCTGGTCAAGCGATTCAAAACTTAAATATAATGGCTGGTTGGGATCAACGAACAGGCTTACACCAAATCCCAATTTATCCATAGGGGGGTATTATAATGCGTACAACAATAGATAAAGTGAAGATAAAAAAAGTCGCAGGTGGCGTGTCGGCGCCAATCGGCTATCAGTCAGGTGGGCTTCATTGTGGGATTCGAAAAGAAAAACTCGATCTAGGCTGGCTTATTTCTGAAACACCAGCAGATGCATTTGCTGTTTATACGAAAAATCTTTTTCAAGCTGCTCCGTTAAAAGTGACCCAAGCGAGTCTTGCGGTTAAGCAAAAACTACGTGGAATCATCGTTAACTCAGGGATTGCCAATGCTTGTACTGGTGATCGTGGCTTAAATGATGCCTATCAAATGAGGGAGCAGATGGCAGAAAAGCTTACAACAGAAAGTCACTATATAGCGGTTGCCTCTACAGGCTTAATTGGTGAGTTTTTACCTATGGATAAGGTAACGAAAGGAATTAAAGCAATCAATTTCGATCAACAGTCTCCTGGATCATTTGAATCGGCAATTTTAACGACAGATACGAGAGAGAAAAAGATTGCCTTGCAGATGAAGATCGATGATCAAGTTGTTACAATTGGTGGTGCTGCCAAAGGATCAGGAATGATTAATCCGAACATGGCAACAATGTTGGGTTTCATTACAACTGATGCCGTTATTGACCCAATTGTGCTTGAGCAAGAGTTGAAGGATCAAACAAATCAGAGTTTTAATATGATCACAGTCGATGGTGATACATCAACGAATGATACGGTTGTTGTCATGGCTAATGGTCTAGCAAATAACCAATTGCTCAATCGAGATCATCCGGAATGGCTGATTTTCACTGAAGCGCTAAGTGAAGTTTTTCAATTTTTAGCAAAAGAAATTGCCCGTGATGGTGAAGGTGCGACAAAGTTGGTTGAAGTTGAAGTTGAAGGAACTGAAACTGAAGCGGATGCGCGTAAAATGGCTAAAGCGGTAATTAGCTCAAACTTAGTTAAAACAGCCATTCACGGTGCTGATGCGAATTGGGGTCGAATTATTACTGCAATTGGCTATAGCGGTGTACAGTTTGATCCCGATCAGGTCATTGTCAAAATTGGTGACAAGACGGTAGTTGAAAATGGATTACCAAAAAGATTTGACGAAGCAGAGCTAAAACATGACTTAGAACAAGATGAAGTAAAAATATTCGTTAAGGTCGGTCCATCGAATCAAATCGCCCGAGGTTGGGGTTGTGATTTATCATATGAATATATTAGAATCAATGCTTTATATCGAACATAAATGAGGTGTAGAGATGTCATATTTAGTTATTAAATGTGGGGGAAGTATTGTTGATCAGCTTCCAGAATCATTTTTCCAAGATTTAGTGAAGCTTCAAGAAACGAAGAAAATCAAGCCAATTATAGTCCATGGCGGTGGTCCGATGATTACGAGCCAATTAAAACTAATGAATGTAAAAACAACTTTTGTTAATGGTTTGCGTGTAACGACGAAAGAAGTTTTGGATGTTGTTGAAATGGTTTTAAGTGGATCAGTGAATAAAAAAATTGTTCGCCGTATGATTGACCAAGATGCTAAAGCAATTGGGATGAGTGGGATAGATGGTCAATTGCTCGAAGCAACGCCGATTCAAGATGTGGCTAAGTATGGTTTTGTTGGTCAAATCAAAAAGGTGAATCTAGAACTCATTGATTCGTTACTTGATCAAGATTATATTCCAGTCATTTCTCCGATTGCGATTGGGCAAGATCATCAACATTACAATATTAATGCCGATGTAGCAGCCTCAGCAATTGCCTCATCATTACAGGCACCACTTTGTTTTATTAGTGATATTCCTGGTGTCCTCGTCAATGATGAAGTGCTTCATTATGCAGACCAAGTAAAGATTGAGCAATTAATTGAGGATCAGACGATCAATGGTGGTATGATTCCAAAAGTTCAAGCTGCTCTTGACGCCTTAACTGCTGGTGCTTCAGAAGTGTCAATTGTGAACGGAATGGATGAGCATGCACTGGTTGATTTTATTCAAGGCGAGAAAATTGGTACGCGAATTCAATTGAAGGAGATTAGTTATGCTTAAGGATTTTAGTGCAGTTATGCCGACATATAATCGGTTTCCAATCACATTAACGAAAGGTGATGGGAGCTATGTTTGGGATCAAGACGGAGTAAAATTTTTAGATTACACGGCTGGAATTGGTACGTGTAACTTGGGGCACCGACCGAAGTCAGTAGAAATTGCTTTAGCACGGCAGTTAGGTGAGCTGTGGCATTGTTCTAATTTATATACAATTCCAAATCAAGAACTACTTGCTGAACAACTCGTGAAGAATAGTGTTTTTGATCAAGTCTTTTTCAGTAACAGTGGTGCTGAAGCAAATGAAGCAGCAATTAAATTAGCACGGCGTTATGCACAGAAGGTAAAACAGACCGATCAATATGAAATTGTCACTTTTAAGCAATCGTTT
This sequence comes from Bacilli bacterium, assembly GCA_012838505.1. Taxonomy (GTDB): domain Bacteria; phylum Bacillota; class Bacilli; order Bacillales; family Amphibacillaceae; genus Amphibacillus. The sequence continues at coordinate 60,037 of DUPD01000050.1, forward strand.
CACGGGCGTACGCTTGCGACTCTAGCTGCAACGGGTCAGGCTAAAATTCAAGCTGGATTTGAGCCGAAAATGCCAGGCTTTCGCTACTTACCTTATAATGATTTAGCAGCATTGGAACAACTGGTGCGCCCAGAAACATGTGCCGTTATGCTTGAGCTAATTCAAGGTGAGGGTGGTGTGCATCCAGCTGACCAAGTATGGTTAGATCAACTTGTCTCTCTCTGTAAGACAAATGATCTGCTCTTGATTATTGATGAGGTACAAACAGGAATGGGTCGCACCGGCACACTTTTTGCCTATCAGCAATACGGGATTGAGCCAGATGTGATTACACTTGCCAAAGGTTTAGGTTCTGGATTTCCTGTCGGTGCAGTTTTAGCTAAAAAAGAAGTTGCTCGAGCTTTTACTGCGGGTGCACATGGATCAACATTTGGCGGTAATCCTTTGGCGACAGCTGCCGGTTTAGCTACGATCGAGCAAATGACCTCAGCTGAATTTTTGCCAATGGTAAAAGAGAATAGTGATTATTTATGGGGGAAGTTACAGACGCTCTGCGGTCAAATGAATCAAGTTAAAGGGTTGCGTGGTAAAGGCTATTTAATTGGGATTGAGCTTGAAGGACAAGCGATTGATTATGTTAATCGAGCAAGAGAGGAACAACAACTATTAATTCTCGTCGCCGGCCCACAAGTCGTCCGACTACTCCCACCCCTAACAACAACAAAACAAGAAATCGATCAATTTATTATCCGACTTGAAAAAGTATTAGCAGATTAACAAAAAAGGCAGCTTCCTTTATGAAAAGGATCGCTGCTTTTTTATTAATAATTTATTTTTTGTTAAATTGATGGGCTGATTGATCGTTGCACTTGGATTGAGCTCAATTTAAATAAGTCATTAACTAGTTTGTTCGTGAACAGGTGGTTTTGCCAATGGCTTTCGTTTGTCCTCAGAAACAATCCATGCTAAACCAAAGACAATAATGACCCCACCCGTTATTTGAGCAATTGAAATCATTTCATTAAATAAAAACACACCAGCAATTGATGCTGCAGCTGGTACAAAATAACGGAAGAAGTTTGATTTCGTCGCACCAACTTGTTTCATTGAAAGATTCCAAATAATAAAAGCTAATACTGAACAAACGACAACATTATAAAAGATGATTAACCATGTGACGCCATTGATATTGGACCAGAGTACAGCATCCCATTTGTTAACTGTAAATGGAATCATAAAGATTGATCCAAATAAGATATACCAAGTTGTTACTCTCAATGGAGAGTATTTTTTCATCAGAGGCATATAAGATAAGTTAAATAAAGCACCGAGAATACTGATTGAAAAGGCGAGAATATTTCCAATCATATAATCGGAACTTAAACTAAAGCTATCTTCCCCACCTAGAATGATTAATGTCACCCCGATAAAAGCAATTCCACCACCAATAACAAGTCTCATCGTCATTTTTTCACGAGTAAATAATGGTGCAAACAAGGCAACAAAGATTGGCCATGGTGCAACATTTAACAATGATGCATTAGCAAGTGTCGTAAACTTAATCGAGTACATCACGACAATTTCTAAAATTGTTATCCCGAACAAGCCGATAATTGCTAGCATAAGTAAATCTTTTTTATCAACTTTAACGCTACCTTCTTTGAATTTTAACACGAGAAATAAGATTGGTACTGCTAGCCCGAAACGGATCAAGACAAAAATCTCCGCAGGGAATATGTCCATCCCTAGTCGTGAGACGCCAAAATTCACGCCCCATACAATTGAAACAAAAATAAGTCCAAGATAATAAATTGATTTTCCTTTCATTATCGCCACACCCAGTCTTATGTATATTGAATCTGCTAGTAGTGTATAGACATTGGTGTAGTACTGTCAAGTTTTGACCGTTTAAATCTTGATCACGTGAAAGGTGTAAAGTAGGAGTAAGTTTTGATACAATTTAATCAAATACATCACGCAACACCTAAATGAAAGTTAAAAAACAATAATCAATTTGAATGATTCGTATTTTATCGCAAATTAAGTGGCAATGCTTTACTAGATTAGTTCTATTTATATGTATGCACTCACTTAAAAAGTGAATTAAAATAAGGCAAAGTGTTTTCAGATGACGACCTGTCGCATGAATAATTCAGGAATAATTAATTTTAATGAGTACATTTAATTTTAAAGATTACAATACGAGGAGTGTTAACAATGAATGAGACATTTAAAGCTTATCGATTAGAAAACAATAACGGAGAACTGGTGCGTGGTGTCCGACAACTAACTGAACTTGATTTACCAGAGGGTGAAGTGTTAATTCGTGTTCGCTATTCTAGTGTGAATTATAAAGATGCAATGGCTAATATGTCGGATAGTCCAATTATTAAAAACTATCCAGCAACTCCGGGAATTGATCTCGCCGGACAAGTAGTTGAATCAGCAGATGATCGTTTTACTGAAGGAGATCCAGTGATTGTGACTAGCTATGATCTCGGTGTCAGTCATGACGGTGGCTATAGTGAATATGCACGCGTTAAAGCGGAATGGGTTATACCACTACCAGAAGATATGACTTTAAAGCAAGCAATGATTTACGGAACAGCCGGTTTAACAGCAGCACTTTCAATTGACCAATTGCAAGCTCAACAAGTTTTGCCTGAGAGTGGGACTGTTTTAGTAACAGGTGCTTCTGGTGGTGTTGGGAGTATTACGACTGCAATGCTTGCTAACCTCGGCTATCAAGTCGAAGTGAGTACAGGAAAACAATCAGCCCATCCATTTTTAAAGCAACTTGGTGCTAAGTCGATCATTGATCGAACGACAGTTACTGGTGAAAAAATTAAAGTGATTGATAAACAAACTTGGGCGGGTGCCGTCGATCCAGTTGGTGGAGACACCTTAGCCGCGATTCTTAGTAAATTAAACTATAACGGGGTAGTCGCAGTGAGTGGTTTAACAGGTGGAATTAAAGTGCCGACGTCCGTATATCCATTTATTTTACGTGGTGTTCGGTTAATTGGGATTGACTCCGTCTATTGCCCAATGGAAAAAAGACAAGCAATCTGGGATCGGATGGCAACTGACCTAAAGCTAACTGATCAACAATTCGATCACATTACCAATCAGGTCATTCGTTTAGAGCAATTAGAAGAAACGTTACCTAAACTCTTATCCGAACAATCATTAGGTCGAATAATTGTTCAAATTTAAATTTCTCTTAATATTTCACTGTTTACTCATTGAATGTACGTACGAATTGTATTAATATATAAATATGCATTTAAATATCCGTACAAGAAAATTTTTTCGACAGGAAGGTGTTGAAGTCTATTGCTAGAAGCGTTAAAAGAAAAAGTACTTAAAGCAAACCTAGATTTACCTAACTATAATTTAGTCACGTTTACATGGGGAAATGTCAGTGGTTACGATAAAGAATCTGGACTTGTTGTTATTAAGCCAAGTGGGGTTCCCTATGATGAAATGACGGTTGAAGATCTTGTTGTTGTTGATTTAGATGGAAACATTGTCGAGGGTACGAAAAAGCCATCCTCTGATACAGCAACGCACTTAGTGTTATATAAAAATTTCCCTGACATCGGTGGCGTTGTTCATACACACTCACCGTGGGCAACAAGTTGGGCACAAGCGGGAGAATCAATTCCTGCCTTAGGCACAACGCATGGGGATTATTTTTATGGTGATATTCCATGTACACGAAGAATGACACAAGCTGAAATTAGTGGTGAATATGAACTAGAAACAGGAAATGTTATTGTGGAAACATTTAAAGACATTGACCCAGCAGCAATTCCAAGTGTTTTAGTCCATGGACACGCACCATTTAACTGGGGGAAAGACCCAGAAGAAGCGGTTCACAACGCTGTAGTACTTGAAGAAGTAGCTAAAATGGCAATTCACACGTATCAAATTAATCCAGAAGCATCAAGAATGCAACAAGCATTATTAGACAAGCATTATTTAAGAAAACACGGAAAAGACGCCTATTACGGTCAGTAAAACCCTGTTTTTATAAAAAATTGACTAAACACAATGGAGGGCATCATATGTTAACAGTAAAACCTTATAAATTTTGGTTCATCACAGGAAGTCAACCACTTTATGGGCCAGAAACTATCCTAGAAGTAGAAGACAACTCAAAGAAAGTTGTGGCAGGCCTAAATGAGTCAGGGATCTTACCTAATCAAATCGAATTCAAAAAAGTTGTTACAACAGCAGATGAAATTTACAAACTCGTTCAAGAAGCAAATGGAAGTGACGAATGTGCAGGAATTATTACTTGGATGCATACATTTTCACCAGCAAAATCATGGATCGCAGGCTTAAAATCACTGCAAACGCCATTGCTCCATCTTCATACACAATATAATCGAGACATCCCATGGGATACAATCGATATGGACTTTATGAACACAAACCAAGCAGCACACGGTGACCGTGAGTACGGATTTATCGGAACGCGCTTAGGCTTAGGTCGAAAAGTAATCGTTGGTTATTGGAAAGATGAAAATGTCCATAATCAAATAGCTGATTGGATGAAGACTGCAATTGGTGCTAAAGAAGGTATGAACATTCGTGTTGCTCGATTCGGTGATAACATGCGTAATGTTGCAGTTACTGACGGTGATAAGATTGAAGCACAAATTAAATTTGGTTGGACAGTTGACTATTACGGTATTGGTGACCTAGTCGAAGAAATTAACCAAGTTAAAGATGAAGATCTTGAAAAACTTTATCAAGAATATGAAGAAATGTATGAGCTACCTGAAGAAGCAAGCAAGCCAGGTGCAATGCGCGATGCGATTCTTTACCAAGGTAAAATCGAATTAGCATTAAAATCATTCCTAGCTAAAGGAAACTATAATGCATTTACAACAAACTTTGAAGATCTACACGGTATGAAACAGTTACCAGGACTTGCTGCTCAACGCCTGATGGAACAAGGTTATGGTTTTGCAGGTGAAGGTGACTGGCGAACTGCAGCATTAACACGATTGATGAAGGTTCTTGCTGATAATAAAGAGACATCATTCATGGAAGACTATACGTATCACTTAGAGCCAGGCAATGAAAAGATCCTAGGTTCACATATGTTAGAGGTATGTCCAACAATTTCAGCAACAAAACCAAAAATTATTGTTAACCCATTAGGAATTGGTGATCGCGAAGACCCAGCACGTCTTGTGTTTGATGGTAAAGGTGGAGAAGCGATTAACGTATCATTAGTTGAGATGGGCGGACGTTATCGTTTAATCGTTAACGAAGTTCGTGCAGAACAACCAGAAAAGGAAACACCACACCTACCAGTTGCAAAAGCAATTTGGGAACCAAAACCATCATTAGCTGAAGCGACAACAGCTTGGATTCATGCAGGTGGAGCACACCATACAGTTCTTTCATTCGTTGTAACGACAGAACAAATGGTTGATTTTGCTGAAATGGCTGACATCGAATGTGTTGTAATTGATGATGATTTAAACTTACGTCAATTTAAAAATGAATTGAAATGGAATGAAGTTGTTTATCGCCGATAATGAAAAAGTTTAGGTAGGGATGTCTTTATGCTTCCCTACCTAAAACACTATTTGATAAACAGATAACAAAATGATGTTATTTTTTACTTAATTAAGTTAATGTTTGGTGTTACGGATTGACTGAAATATGATAAACTTAGGTAAGTATGTGATGATTTAAATGATGATGAGGTGTGATATATGCAAACAAAGTACAGTATAGTTAAACAAGCAATTAAATCAAAAATATTAGATGGAACCTTTCAACCCCATCAAAAGATAAGCTCTGAAAGTGAATTGATGCGGCAATTTAACGTGAGTCGTCATACAGTAAGATTAGCTGTAGGCGAGCTTGTTAATCAAGGTTGGCTTTATCGGAAACAAGGTGCTGGGACATTTTGTGCTGATCGGTCAAAAGAAAACATTAATAAGTCGATCTCAAATCAGAAGAATATTGCAATTATTACTACATATATATCTGATTATATTTTCCCATCAATTATTAGGGGGGCAGAATCTTACCTAAGTAAAAACGGGTATCATGTGAGTCTTTTTAGTACGAATAATGATCACAGTAAAGAACGTCACTTTTTAGAGCGTATTTTAACGCAACATTTTGATGGCGTTATTGTTGAGCCTACAAAAAGTGCGATGAGTAATCCAAACATTAATTACTATTTAAATTTAGAACGCCAAGAAATTCCTTATATAATGATTAATGCTTATTATGATGAATTAGAACCTCTAAGTATCACGCTTAATGATGAAAAGGGTGGTTTCCTTCAAACCGAGCACTTAATTGAATTAGGTCATGAGAACATTGTTGGCTTTTTCAAAAATGATGATGGACAAGGGCCTAAACGAATGAAAGGTTATCTAAAGGCACATCGAACAAATGGCATCACGCTGAACCCGAACAATATTATTACGTATAAAACTGAAGATAAGTACCATAAACCAAAGGCTGAGTTGGAAAAAATTCTTGACCTACCAGTGAAAGAACGTCCAACAGCAATTGTTTGTTATAATGACGAGTTGGCTCTCGCTTTACTAGATGTGATTCGGGAAAAAGACATGCGTGTTCCTGAAGATATCTCAATCGTTGGCTTTGATGACTCGTTCTTATCTGAAGTATCTGAAGTGAAACTAACAAGTATAAAACATCCACAAACCGAACTTGGTGAAGCTGCAGGGAAAATGATTCTTGATATCGTAAAAAATACAAGTGGCCATTCACAAAAATCTAAGACTACATTTGAGCCAATTGTATTTGAGCCAGAGTTAGTGATCCGAAACTCAACAGCTAGTCTAGAAACCAAGTAGATGCCGTGATAACATTGTTGTTACGGTTTTTTCTGTAAAATGAAAGCGTTTAAACCTAAGAGAGGTGTTAACTTTTGATTGAAGCACAACGTATACCAAAAGATGATCTATTGAGTGTAGATTTTAATATGAGTGAGCAAAATTGGGGGCTTTTGGCGCCCATGATCCAGCGATTATTAAGGATGGGGACTGGTATTATACTTTTTTAAACGGATACTGGAACAAGAGGTCATTTTAAAGCAGGTATTCAGATCCGTAAATCACAGGATTTGATTAATTGGGAATGGGTAGGCCATGCATTTGAAAATGGTGTTCCTCAAGAAGCTTATGATTGGACAGGTGCAAAAGGAATGTGGGCACCTGAGATTGTTAAAATGAATAATAAGTATTTCCTGTATTATTCAGCAAGTCAATTTGGTAAAACTCAATCCTTTATTGGGGTTGCTACAAGCAGTCATATTGAAGGACCATATCAAGACCAAGGTTTAGTTTATCAATCACGGCAAGGAGAAGATGAAGAGCCAAATGCAATTGATCCAAACATGATTTTTGATCGTAATAAACAACTGTGGATTGTTTATGGCTCTTTTTTTGGCGGGATACATATAAACAAAGTAGATCCACAAACAGGTAAATTTATTGAAAAAGGTAAAGGGACTTTAATTGCTCAGCGTAATCGTACAGTTGATCGAGCGATTGAAGGTCCATACATTGTTTATAATCCCGATACCGATTACTATTACTTATTCGTATCCTACGATTCGTTGTTTGCAGATTACAATATCCGAGTCGCGCGATCAAAAAATATAACTGGTCCATATTATGATTACAACGGACTTAAAATGACAGATCTGGATTCGCCACAAAAAGAAATTGGCATGAAAGTTTTGGGTGGATATAAATTCAAAGATCACTCTGGTTGGATAGGACCAGGTCATAATTCGATTTTAAAGGATGGTTCTGATTACTATGTTTGTCATCATATTAGAGCCGCAGAAAATAGACATGCTCACTTTTTGCAAATTCGAAAGATTTTTTGGTCTGATGAGGGATGGCCACTTGTTTCACCTCAAAGATTCTCAGGTGAGAGTGATAGAAAAGTAGAGGAAAATGAGTTAATCGGAAACTGGGAGTTTTTCGAGGTCGATCCTTATAATGATCATCAAGATGAGTCATTTGAAGTCGTCGTAACTGAAACGAAAGGAGAAGCTTATTTTAATAAGAAAGCGATCGATAATTCCTTTACGTTAAATTTAAATGGAAAAGAAATTGACGGTAAAGTAAATGAAAGTTGGGATTGGGAACGTTGGTTAACGACGGTTGTATTTACTGGTCATGATGAGAATGGATTAGTCACTTTAGGTAAAAAAGTTATCGACAAATAAATTACTGCGAAGTTGTCCGACCAGGTATTGAGTAACCAATCTAGTGGATTACATTGAGAACATCTGCTTAAACGACGTGTACTTTAGATTGGAAATAGGTAAATGTATCATTTTTATAGTTTAAATTGAAATGGTATATAAATATAGCTATAATGGAAGCGTAAACATATACGTATATTTAAAAAAGGGGGGACAGATAACTAACAAATGACAAATATTTAGGTAGCTCAGGCGCTACTTTTTACCTGAACCGCTTTAGCATTGACACGAAATGAGAACAAGATAAATTAAATATGAACTATTTGGAGGATGAAGAATGTCTAAATTAAAAGCAACAATGACGCTAGATAAAAGTTATCAAATTGATAAAGTAGATGAGCGTATCTATGGTTCATTCATCGAACACTTAGGAAGAGCGGTTTATGGTGGAATCTATGAACCAAGCCACCCGCAAGCAGATGAACAAGGATTTCGTAAAGATGTCATTGAACTTGTGAAAGAATTGAACGTACCAATAGTCCGCTATCCAGGAGGAAACATGGTTTCTGCATACAACTGGGAGGATGGCATTGGGCCAAAAGAAGATCGTCCACGTCGCTTAGAGCTCGCTTGGCGCACAATTGAAACAAACGAAGTTGGAACGAATGAATTTGTTGATTGGGCCAAAAAAGTCGGTTCTGAGGTCATGATGGCTGTCAACTTAGGGACACGCGGGATTGATGCTGCAAGAAATTTACTTGAATATACAAACCACCCAAGTGGAACATACTGGAGTGATTTACGTCGCTCACATGGTTATGAAGAACCACACAACATTAAAACTTGGTGTCTAGGAAACGAAATGGACGGTCCATGGCAAATCGGTCATAAAACGGCATACGAATATGGTCGACTTGCAAATGAGACTGGTAAAGCAATGAAACTTGTAGACCCATCGATCGAACTTGTTGCTTGTGGAAGTTCAAGTTCAGAAATGCCGACATTCCCAGAGTATGAAGCAACAACATTAGATCTTGCTTATGATCACTTAGATTATATTTCATTACATCAATACTATGGTAACCGTTCGGATGATACACCGAACTTCTTAGCGAAGAACTTAACAATGGATCATTTCATTAAGTCGGTAATCGCAACATGTGACTATATCAAAGCAAAGCGTCGTAGTAAAAAGACAATTAAGTTAAGCTTTGATGAGTGGAACGTTTGGTATCACTCTAATGATGCAGACAAGCAGATTGAACCATGGACAATTGCGCCACCTCAATTAGAGGATCACTATAACTTTGAAGATGCATTGTTAATTGGTAGCTTACTAATTACATTCTTACAGCATGCGGACCGTGTTAAGATGGCTGCAATGGCACAACTTGTTAACGTTATTGCACCAATTATGACTGAAAACGAAGGGCGTTCATGGAAGCAGACGATCTTCTACCCATATATGCATGCGTCTGTGTATGGCCGTGGTATTTCACTGAAGACAGTTCTATCATCACCTAAGTATGATAGCCGAGACTTTACAGATGTACCATATGTTGACTCTGCAGCTGTCCATAATGAAGAAAAAGACGAACTAACAATTTTCCTTGTTAACAAGCATTTAGAATCAACAATGCCAATTGATATTGATGTAAGAAGCTTTGATGGATATGAACTAGTTGAGCACATAGAGTTAGTTAGCGACGATCTAAAAGCTGTTAATACAGTTGATCATCAAGCAGTAGCACCACAACAGAACACAAACTCTAAACTTGATGGCGGCATGCTAACAGCACAACTATCTAAAGCTTCATGGAACGTTATTCGCTTAAAAAAAGGGCGTAACTAATCATATGAGACATCACGACTTTGCGAAAACTCCACCTAAAGGTTGGAACAGTTGGGACTGTTACGGTGCCACTGTTCGGGAAGAAGAAGTAAAGGGAAATGCCGATTATATGGCAGAAAACTTAAAAGAGCATGGTTGGGAGTATGTTGTTGTCGATATTCAATGGTCAGAGGCTGGTGCTGTGTCATCAGCCTATCGACCATTCGTTCCATTAGAAATGGATGAATACTCACGCTTAGTACCAGCTGAAAATCGTTTCCCATCTGCTGCAGGTGGAAAAGGTTTTAAACCATTAGCTGATTATGTTCATGATTTGGGACTGAAATTTGGTATTCATATTATGCGCGGAATTCCAAGACAGGCTGTTCATCAAAACACAAAAATTAAGGGTACAGATGTAGGTGCTAGAGAAATTGCTAAGCCGAACTCAATTTGTGCCTGGAACACAGACATGTATGGTCTTGATCATACAAAAGAAGAAGCGCAAATGTACTATGATTCAATTTTTGAATTATATGCCGAGTGGGAAGTCGATTTTATAAAAGTTGATGATATTGCAGACTCTCAACATTATGGTGCTCACCTTGAAGAGATAAAAATGATTAGAAAAGCAATTGATCGTTCGGGCCGTCCAATGGTATTAAGCTTATCGCCAGGGCCTGCAAGTTTAAATGATGCAGCTGTACTTGAAGAAAATGCAAATATGTGGCGTATGACCAACGATTTTTGGGATATTTGGCCATTGCTTCATGACATGTTTGATCGCTGTTATCGTTGGAGTAAAAATGTTGGCCGAGGTCACTGGCCAGATGCGGATATGCTCCCATTAGGTCGGATTGGTGTTCGCTCGGTTGATGGCGGTGCAAGTGACCGCTATACGCGCTTTACTCAAGACGAACAAATCACAATGATGACGCTCTGGACGATTTTTAGATCACCATTAATGTTTGGTGGAGAGATGCGAGACAATGATGAATTTACGTTATCATTATTAACGAACGAAGGTGTTAACAAAGTACACCGTGAAGGAACGGGTGCACGCCAAGTAGATCGCTATGAAGATCGGGTTGTTTGGCAATCATACGGTCCAGATCAAGAAATCTATGTTGCTTTATTCAACATTGGTGATCACGAGCAAACGGTCTCTGTTGATTTTGAGCAATTAGGAATTGATCCAAGCAAGATAAGTTCAATTACTGACTTGTGGGAAAAAGAAACACTACCAGCTGTTGAACAAACAATTAGTAGCAAGTTACGACCACATGCATGTCAATTATTAAAAATCGAACAAAACTAATCAAAATTTAAAAATATAAATAAGTCGATGGGTAAATGACCCGTCGACTTATTTCATTCGTTGGCTCAATTCAACGGATAAGTGTAGCATATGGTAGAATGGTGTTAAAGGAGCTTGATAACTGTGGAGAAAATTAATCAACTAGCAAAGCTAATCTCAGATGCAAAATCAATCGTCTTTCTTACGGGAGCAGGTGTATCGACAGCTAGTGGTATTCCAGACTTTAGGTCATCAGATGGTATTTGGACAGCGGATCGCTCACGTGAGTATTATACGTCAGTCAATTATTATACAAAGGATCCTGAAGATTTTTGGCTCAAATATAAAGAAATTTTTCAAATTAATATGTTGAAAAATTTTCAACCAAATCAAGTCCACAATTTTATTGCGGAACTCGAAGCAAGTGGTAAAGACATCTCGATTGTGACGCAAAACGTTGATTCTTTGCACAAGTTAGCAGGAAATAAGCACGTCATCGAATATCACGGTAATTTAAACACGGCAACATGTCCTTCGTGTGGTGAGCATTATGATTTGCCGTATTTAATGGAGCATGATGTGCCACATTGTAGAACAGAGGGCTGTGCAACTGTTGTTAAGCCAGATATTGTTCTGTTTGGTGATCCGATTACCAAGCATTATGAAGCGGAACAGGCAATCGCATCGAGCGATTTAGTGCTTGTTCTAGGCACATCATTACTAGTTACGCCATTTAGTTTGCTACCTAACTCAGCTAAGCAGTACGGGATTCCAATGGCCATTATTAACCGTGAACCGACGCCAATGGACGATTTATTCGATCACATTATCCATACCGACCTAGTAACGGCTGTTAATCAATTAAAGCAATTAATTTAAAAATTAACCGTTTTGAATAACTTTTACGGTGTACTTTCTTGTACGAGGCCCGTCGAATTCGCAGAAATAGACGCCTTGCCATGTGCCTAATACAAGTCTTCCTTCTGAGACGATCAATGTTTGGGCATGTCCAACTGTGCTCGTTTTCATATGAGCAGCTGTGTTACCTTCCATATGAAGGTCTTTATGATGATCCCAAGGATAAACTTCAGCCAGACGACGTAAAAAGTCTGTTTTTACATCCGGATCAGCATTTTCATTAACCGTAATTCCAGCCGTTGTGTGCATTGAAGAGATCACAACAATGCCGTCTGTTATGTTTTCATCTCTTAACCATTTTTGAATCTGAGCGGTGATCTCGACCATCTCGCTATGTGTCTCAGTCCTAAGTTGAAACGTTTTAATCATATAAATTCTCCTTCATAAGCATGTGGTATTAATTCCATATTACCAAAGAAAGCGAGTTATGTTAAAATACAAGCTAGAAACACGCAGAAAGGATGAGCAATATGGCAAACAAAAAAATTCAAACCGATTTAGCACCTAAAGCGATCGGTCCTTATTCACAAGCAATTGATTTAGGTGATTTAGTTTTTGTTTCGGGTCAAATTCCGTTGGATCCAAAAACAATGGAGGTAGTAGGTGACTCGATTGAAGATCAAACGATTCAAGTGATGAAGAACTTAGAGGCAATATTAACGGAAGCAAACTTAACGTTTACGAATGTCGTTAAATTTACCATCTACTTAACCGATCTAACAGATTTTGATCGCTTAAACAAAACATATGCCCAATTTTTAACCGAGCCCTATCCAGCACGTGCAACAATTGAAGTGAGTAAGCTTCCTAAGAACGTTAAAGTAGAAATTGATTTAATTGCAAAAAGATAAACGTAAAACTGAGTGAGATAAGAAAAGCCAACTAAACCGAAACAGGTTCGTTGGCTTTCATACTCTAGTGTCGATTAGTGGCCAGCTCAGGATAACGGCTTTTAGCTATCACCATTAAAATCCCAGATAATAATAACAGTAAACTTGTAGAAATGAAGACGGCTGAATAACCGAACTGTGCACTGATGAAGCCGCCTAAAATCGGACCAATCATATTACCGAAGAAACACAAACTCGTATTATAACCGAGTACCTCACCTTGCATCGAAAGAGGTACCTCTTGACGAATATAAGCAATTCTTAGTGGAATAATACCACCGAATACAAGTCCTAAGAAAGAGCCAAGCCTGAGAAAAATGCGATATGTCCGATCCCATGTAGTTCACCGACAAATAAGGAGAGAATCGGTTGAATACTGAAATTAGCAATTTGGACAATCATCGACATCAGCATAACAATAAGCAGCATTGGGTGTTTAAAAATATGAATTAACACTTGCTTGCTCGTATAACTGATTTGGTGTTGGTCTTCTGAAATGGTAAATTCTTTAATTCCAAATGAGACTAAAAAGCTCGTGATCACCAAAATAAGGGAGAGCCAGATGAATGTAGCGGAATAACCAAACATATCGGCTAGCAACCCGCCAAGTAGCGGGCCTAATAACGTCCCAACGATACTACCTGTTTGTAGTGTACCGAGAACCTGACCTGCTACACGTTTAGAAGTTTGTGTGGAAATAAGCGCTTGGGACATTGAAACAAAACCAGTAAACACACCCATGAACATACGGAGTAAAAAGAGTTGGAAAATCGAAGTAACATAACCCATTAAAAATAGTGACAGACTAAGACCGAAAGCAAAAGCAACTAGAATTGGTTTTCGTCCAAAACGATCACCAATCTTTCCCCAAAGCGGTGAGAAAATAAAAGCTGTCACAAAGGTAATGCTAAAAATTAAACCAGACCATGTCTGGATTTCGCTTTCTGAATAATTACCAAGTGTGTTAATGTAAAGCGACAAAAACGGTTGCACCATCGTAATACTTCCCGAGATAAAAAAGTTTGCGATCCACATAATGGTGACGTTCCGTTTTACAAGTTTTTCTTCTTGGATACAAATCCCTTCTTTCAAAATATTTCGTGTCTCTAACTATTAATCATACCGTACTTGATAGAAAAAAGAAAGTTAGCGATCCAATAGACATTTATAGTTTTTTCGTGGATAATGACATATCGTAAAGGGTAAATGCAAACTAGCTGGCGTAAGTTTTTTGTGAGATAGGAGTGGAAATATGCCAAAACAGAATAAAGATTGGCAAGAGGAATATAACCGAGTGGAAGAAGTCGGTCATTATATTGAAGATAAGATTAAGCGATTAAAAGCATATATGGCATTAATAAAAGAGCGAGTCATTGGCATTAGAAAAGACTTTTGGGATGATGTGACTGTCAACTTAACGGAAATCGATGATGCGATTGAAACACAGGCGAGCTTGAAACAACAAGCTGAATTTTTATCAGAAAGAGAAAGAAGCCATGGCCAATTAGCCTCTGAAATGAATAAGCTTTTAGATTTAAAGGAAAAGCCATATTTCGGTCGGATTGATTTTACTGAAACAGATAGTCATGAAACAGAAAAAATTTATATTGGTACGTCGTCATTAATGGACGAAAATGATGAAGACTTTCTTGTTTACGATTGGCGTGCACCAATCTCAAGCATGTATTATGATTATTCACCAGGACCTGCCTCTTACCAAACAATTGATGGTGATATAGAAGGGGAGATGGAGCTGAAGCGCCAGTATGTGATCAAACAAGGCGAATTAACAGGAATGTTTGATACAGGTTTAACGATTGGTGATCAGCTCTTACAAAATGTACTTGGTCAATTTGCGAGCTCAAAAATGGGCAGTATTGTTGCAACGATCCAGCAAGAACAGAATAAAATTATTCGTAATGAAACAAGTAAATTTCTAGTTGTTCAAGGTGTCGCAGGTAGTGGAAAGACATCTGCTGCCTTACAACGTGTTGCCTATTTGCTGTACCGTTATCGTGAAACGCTAACTGCAGACCAAATGATTTTATTTTCACCAAACCCACTGTTTAATAGCTATGTATCTCGTGTCTTACCTGACTTAGGTGAGCAGAATATTAAACAAATGACTTTTTATCATTATGTTGAGCAACAATTGCGTTCTCGGTTTACTGTTGAATCACCATTTGAACAGATTGAAGTTGTTTTTTCTGAAACGGAAACAGATACATGGTCCCGATTATCAGGGATGCGCTATAAATCAAGCGAACATTTCCTTAATCGAGTAGATACGTATTTGAAAGAATTGTTGAACGATGGACTCCAATTTAGAAATATTCGTTTTCGTGATCAAGTTATTTTCACGAAAGATGAGCTAGCGGAGTCTTTTTACCAGTTCCCCGAACATTTATCAATTCAGCTGCGTTTAGAAAAAGTTGCAGAAATGATTTTGGAAAAACTCACTCAGCTAGAGCGTAAATGGGTTAAAGAAGACTGGGTTGAGGATGAAGTTGAATTATTAGATAAGGAAGAACTTCAAGATGTATTTGCTAAAATGGAAAATCAAGTCCGTGAACAACTCGAAGATTATCAGCAAGCGGATCTTGAACTCTCTTACTTAAAACGAAAAGTTGTGAACCGCAGACTAAAACCGTTAAGAGACAAGGTGAGACAGTTTGCTTTCGTGAATACGAAGCGGACATACATGCGCTTATTTGATCAGAAGGAACCTGGACAAGGGATCAGTGAGAAGGATTGGCTGGAACTTGCCAAGTTTACGAAGGAGAGTTTTTCTGCGAGTAACTTAACTTGGGAAGATGCGACACCATTTTTATACTTTGAAAAAATGATCGTCGGCTTTGAAGAAAATCGAGCGATTAAACATATTATTTTAGACGAAGCGCAAGACTATTCAACCTTCCAACTCCGCTATTTAACGTATATTTATCCGAATAGCCGGATGACATTGTTAGGAGACGTCAATCAAACGATTTACTACCACAGCTTAACCGATAATATATTGACTGAGGATGCGATCGAAAAAACCGAGCGAATCAAATTAATGAGAAGTTACCGATCGACACAGCCAATTGTTGAGTTCACCCGTGCTTTTATTGAAGATGGGAACCAAATTGAACCATTTAATCGTGACGGAAATAGACCAATTGTCTATGAGCTAGATAATGATACGATCGCTGAGTATAAGCTATATGATTGTATTGATAACTACTTGAATCGTAAATACCCGCATATTGCGGTGATTACAAAAACAATGGATGAAGCACGAGAGTTAGTGGAATTGTTGTCAAAGTCGTATGACCAAGTGCAGTTAATTGATCAAGAAACGCATACATTTAAAGAAGGAATCCATGTCATTCCTGTTTATTTAGCAAAAGGGATCGAGTTTGATGGCGTGATCGTTTATGATGCATCAACTCATCAGTACTTGAATGAATTAGAACGTTATATTTTATATACGGCTTGTACAAGAGCAATGCATGATTTGGCCTTAATTGCGATTGGCGGGATGTCACGTTTTATTAAAGAAGTGCCGACGTCGTTGTATGATTTTTACCGGATTCATGAAATTAGCCCGGAATAAAAAAATAGCCTTTGTCACTCATATTTGAGGACAAAGGCTATTTTAAATTGGATTATAGCATTAATAATAAACTTAAAGCCATTACCGCCATACCAGAAATCACACCATAAATCGATGTGTGTGTTTCATCATAACGTTTAGCTGCTGGAATTAACTCATCTAGTGAAATGAACACCATAATTCCTGCCACAGCGGCAAAAATCACACCAAAAAGTGTCTCTGTTAAGAACGGCATTAATAATAAATAGGCAATAATTGCTCCAGCAGGCTCAGCTAAGCCTGATAAAAATGACAGTTTGAATGCTTTTCGTTTACTGCCGGTTGCATAATAAATCGGAACTGAAACAGCAATTCCTTCTGGAATATTATGAATCGCGACAGCAATTGCAATTGGAATTCCTAAAGCAGGATCTTGCAGCGTCGCCGTAAATGTTGCAATTCCCTCAGGGAAATTATGAATTGCGATTGCTAGTGCTGTGAATGTTCCCATTTTTAATAGTTTCTTATCTTTAAGTGTTGAAGGTTTTTTCGCCATATCTTCAACCTTTTTAACTTCATGCGGATTACCTTCCTGTGGAATTAACTGGTCAATTAAACCGATTAAAAACATTCCGCCAAAGAAACTAATTACAGTAATCCATGAGCCTTGTACTTCGCCCAGTTCACCGACTAAAGCATCTTTTGCTTTAAAAAAGATCTCAACCATTGATACGTAAATCATTACACCTGCTGAAAAGCCAAGCGCGAAAGAGAGAAATTTAGTATTGGTTGTTTTAGTGAAAAAGGCAAGTAAACTTCCAATTCCAGTTGCTAAACCAGCAAATAAAGTTAAACCAAATGCGAGCCATATGTTTCCGTCCATTATTTTGATTCCTTCCAGATGAAAAAGTAATTTTCATATAAATATTTTCTAATCCGCTTAATTAAATGTCCACAGATAAGGGGGGAGGAGAAACCCAAACTGTTTACCAAGACCAACTTTTTAGTCTACATACATTTTAAAACGCTCATCTTAAAAAAGCAACCGCTACATAATTCAATTTAAGAATAATTAACAACAATCAACTAGTCACGTTGAATCCGCTGTGGTACAGTATAAATAGGAAATTCAAAACCTAATCATCATTGGTAAAAATGATACAGATAAGAGGGATTCGTTTGACGAAGAATAAGATTATTTTTGGTATTATCTTATGCCTGATTCTTAATTTAAGTGCTGGTTGCCAAGGGAAAAAGACCAACATCGCCACAATTAGAATCAATCACGACTCTAACTACATTGATACATTTGAAAATCTAAGCATGGGAAACATATTTGATTTTGAATTTACATTACCAGAAGCAGAAAATAAGTGGGTCACACTCTGGGTAGAGCGCTATATAGATGGAGTTAAAGATACAGAGCCATTAATTAGCTTAAACTATGGAGAAAGTTTAAATGAAGTGGAAGAAGGGCATTTGGGATTTGGTTTGGCCGATATAGATTCAGACGAGTCGCTTGCAATTTTGTATGCTCCAGGTGTCAGCACGCGATCAGTCATTGAACATGAATCAAAAGAAGGTGTTTTTAGCTCATGGGATTATACAGTCGATGAAGACCCAATTGAATTGGAAATCAGCGTAGCCAAAGTTTTAGCTATTTACAGGGAAGTAGAAGGTGATTCAATCCACACACTATATGTTGACGACGAGCAAGCAGTTGAGGAAGCCATTGAACAGAGTGATCTTGTTTACGTATTAAAAATAATGATAGATGAATAATAAATAACAAAACGCTTAGATTTTGGTCTAAGCGTTTTGTTGCTAACTATTTCAATAATGAAGCAGCAGCCTCGTCAATGACAATCGTTACTTGTGGGTGTTTTTGTAAAATCGAAGCAGGGAAGTCTTCAGTCACTTCTCCCTCAACTAATTGCCTAACCGCTTCAGCCTTATTTTCACCTGAAGCAAGTAAGATAATCTCTTTGCTTTCCATAATTGTTTCAATCCCCATTGTAATTGCTTGAGTAGGGACGTCGGCTTTATTTTCAAAGAACCGCGCATTTGCCTCAATCGTCTCTTCAACTAAATCCGTCCGTTGTGTCCGACTCGTAAATGACGTACCCGGTTCATTAAAAGCAATATGCCCATTCACACCGAGACCAAGAATTTGTAAATCAATCACACCAGTTTTCTTAATCAAAGCCTCGTAATCCAAACATTCCTGCTCAACATCAACCGCAATCCCATTTGGTAAATGCGTTCGATTCGGATCAATATCGATCTGATCAAATAACTTTTCCTTCATAAAATAGTGATAGCTATTTGGATGATCAGGTTCGAGCCCAACATATTCATCTAAATTAAACGTCGTTACATTTTCAAAAGATACATCATGGTTTTTATTCGCCTCGATTAAATAACGATAAAGCCCTTCAGGTGTAGAGCCTGTTGCTAAACCTAGAATAGGCTGCCTGACTGACTTAACTTTCTCAATGACTTGCTTACCAGCCCATTCACTCATTTCTTGATAGTCACTTACTTTTACAATTTTCATTGGCTCACTCCTCGAAATACGATTTCCCCTTTTTTAAGGGTTAGTTTCAAATCAAAATCATCGTCCACAAGCAATAAATCTGCATCCTTACCAACTTCAATCGACCCTTTTTGCTTAAAAACACCGACCTGTTTTGCTGGATTAATTGACGCCATTAAAATAATATCATGAATCGAAACACTAGGCATAGCAAAAAATTGTTTTGCCCCATCAATCATCCTCAAGATACTCCCAGCTAACGTTCCATCAGACAAAAGAACACGGTCCTCAGTCACAACAACAGGCTGACCGCCTAATTCATAATCACCGGGTTCAAGCCCTTTTGCTCGCATCGCATCAGTAATCAAAATCAATCGCTCAGAACCAATATTTTGATAAATTAATTTTAACATGTTCGTGTCGACATGAATACCATCTGCGATAATTTCTGCCTTAATTTTTTCAAGCAAAAACGCACCACCTACAACACCAATATCACGATGACCAATTCCACTCATCGCATTACAAAGGTGCGTCACTTGATTCACCCCATGGTTAACGGCTTCTTTTATTCCTGAAAAATTCACATCCGTGTGACCGGCGGAAACATTAACGCTTGCTCGACGTAGGGCGGAAGTAAACTGGTAGTCTCGATCATGCTCGGGAGCAATTGTGACAGTTTTAATTTTATGCTTAGCAAGCTGTTGCCACCGATTAAATAAGTCTAAATCAGGCTTAATAATATACTCTAACGGCTGTGCTCCGGCTTTTGATTTTTCAATAAATGGTCCTTCGAGATGAATACCGATCATCTCAGCACCTGTGTCAATATTTTGATACTGGCCAAGATTTGTTAGTGCACGTTCAATCTTATCTGTCGACTGCGTGATCGTTGTCGCAAGAAAACTCGTTGTTCCTTCAGAGACGAGGTAATTTGCCATCGTCTCGATTGCTTCTGGTGTTGCATCCATCACATCAGCACCATTTGCTCCGTGGATATGAGTATCGATAAAACCAGGGATTAAGTTTAAGTTGTTCGCATCGATAATTTTAATTGGTTCGTTAAAATCATTCGGAAGATCATGATAAATCTGCTCAATTTTTCCGTTTTTGATTAAAAGATGACCAATCATCATTTCCTGCTCGGTATAAATTTTTGCGTTTATTATTAGCATCATTTTTCACCAACTTAGTGTAGTCTTCCTTTATTATTATGACATTTGAAGGTAAAAAAATCACCACATTTGTGGTGATTAATTATTCCGTTGATAATAAGTTTTTAGTTTTGGTACAATTAATGCGGCCAAGATTGCACCGACGACACTACTAATCAAAAACCCAGGTACAAAAGCAAAGACACCAACATTTTGACCCATAATCAGCCGGGCAACTGGGATTGAAAGAAGTGACCCAACAATTCCGGTTCCGACAATCTCTCCAATTACTGCAGAGCTTGTTTTCTTACGGTAACGATAAAAGATTCCGGCCAGTAATGCGCCTGCCATTCCACCTGGAAAAGCGAGTAATGTGCCGAGACCTAATGCATTGCGAACAAGCCCAATTCCAAACGCAATAATAACTGTCGGCACAGGTCCAAGAATAACGGCACTAATCACATTAATAGCGTGCTGAACAGGGTAGGCTTGCGCAATCCCAGTTGGAAACCAGAGAAAGCTCGCCCCGACGACACCAATTGCAATAAAAGCCGCAATCAGTGTTAATTGATTTGTTTTTTTCATAAAAAATAGTCCTCCTTTTATTGTTGCATTGACTAAAAGCTGTCAGTTGCAGCGAAAGAAGAACCTGATAGGTTAAAGAAGTGCTACTTCCCTCCGCTAGTATGAACTAGATCAGGTTCAAAAGGGTTAGAAAGATTGAATTCTTTCCTCTCAGCCGATCCGATCGGCACCCCTAGTAGTCAAAGCTATTGAATTGGTTTCATCATAATATAGATCAGATCAAATGACAAGTTAGTTAGGCACCCAATTAGCTCTAATATCAAAATTACTAATCACATTAAATGTATCAGTATCAGGATCAAACTCTAATGCAATTAATTCGCCAAAGTCCGCAGAATAATAATCTGTACTCACGATCGCAATGATATTCTCACTTAATTGTGCGACTTCATAAGAACTATTAGGGGCGTAACTTTCTTGTGCAGGTTCAGTAGTTACGTAAATTGGTTCTTTAAAGACTAATAATAATAAAATAAACACTAACAATATCGCATTGATTGTTAATAAAAGAGGGTCATCTTTGGCTTCATCTTTTTATTCCTCACTTTATGATTTCTTTGTAAATTATCATTTAATCGGAAGTTATTGTAGTGTGTTATGTATAATATACCATAATAAAGGAGAGGCTCAAATGTCTTTTCTAAAAACCTCAAGTTACAGATTGTCAAAAGCAGAAACTACTCTAATGGATATTGGATTGAAAGAAATACTTATAGATGACTTTGGTGAAGACATAGAAAATAATCCACCATACTCTTTATTAATATGGTGGATTATATTTATGTGCCCAGTATGGATGTAATCTATAGCGTAAGAGAATAATGATAGGTATACATCAAATTGTTGAAAGTAAGCTAATCTTTTTGCCTTAACAAACGCAAGCCATTTAAGATTACTAAAATAGTTGACCCTTCATGAAATACAACACCCAACGGCAAACCTAGCCAACCAACAATATTTAAACCAATCAATGAGACAATCACTGCAATTGAAAAAATCACGTTTTGCATAATAACTGTATTCAACTTTTGACTCAGTTTAAAGCTATAAAATAATTTTGCTAAATTATTTTTTACAATTATGACATCAGCTGACTCCATCGCAACAGATGAACCACTGCCCATTGCAATTCCAATGTCAGCATTAGCTAATGCTGGTGCATCATTAATCCCATCACCAATCATCCCAACAACCTGATTATTTGCCTGATTATTTTGAACAAATTTAATTTTGTCTTCAGGTAGGCAATTGGCGTAATAGTCATCAACATTCACTTCATTGGCGACTTTCTTGGCAACCCTTTCATTGTCACCAGTAATCAATGAGACTTTAATACTTTCAGCTTGGAACCCAGCTACAGCTTCAGCAGATTCATCGCGGATTTGATCGGCGAGGGTAAAGTAACCAACAATTTGATCGCTAGTTCCGACAAAGACGGTCGTGTATCCAGCTGTGATTTTTGCCCGATAGTTGTGTGGATCATTGTACGTGTCAAAGATCGAGGGTTTCCCAACAATTATCTCGCCTTTTTTAATCCCAGAACCAGCAATTTCTTCGACAGGCTCTCGATGATCGACCGAGTCAAGATTCATCTCTTTAAAGCCGGAAACGATCGCATCGGCAATTGGGTGGGTCGATTGTTGCTCAATATAAACAACTTCTTTCAAAATCTCCGGGTCCATTTCATGGTCAATTACTTGAAACTCACCAAACGTTAACGTACCGGTTTTATCACTATATAAAATATCCATTGAGCTAAGCGCCTCCATAGCTGCGCCACCTTTGAAGAGCACACCATTTCTCGCTCCGTTACTAATCGCACTAAGCGTCGCTGGCGTAGCTGATGCAACCAAGGCACAAGGACTAGCAACAGTTAATAAGACCATTCCGCGATAAAAGGCTTCTTGAAAATCGAGGTCAATAAAATAATATAGGATCGCAATAAAAATCGGGACAACAATTAAGGCGGTCATCACATATTTTGATTCGATCCGATCAATAAACTTAGAAACTTTTGATGGGCGATTTTGTGCTTCTTCAACCATACGAATAATATTTGAAAAAACAGTGTCATGACTTAATTTTGTCACTGTTAAATGAAACGCATTGCCTTCGTTAATTGTTCCAGCAAAAACATTCTCATCTGCTTTCTTTTCTACAGGAACAGATTCTCCAGTTAAGGCGGCTTCACTAATCATTGAGTGCCGATCGGTTTTACCATCAATCGGAATTTGTGCCCCTTTTGAAACAATCACAAGATCACCAATTGCTAAGTCGTCAGTTGGTACTTCAACAACATCACCATTTGGCTTCAATACTTGTGCAACGGTTGGAACTTGTGCCATTAACTCAGAGATTGCACTTGTTGATTTGTTTGAAGCGTAATCTTCTAAAACCTCAGCTCCCGCAAAGATTAATAATAGCGTTGCACCTTCAGATTCATAGTTAATCAACATTGCGCCAATTGCGGATAAGATCATTAATAAGTCGACGTTAGGGGATTTGGATTGAATTGTATCAACTAGAGCATTTTTAGCAGCAAAAAATCCTAAAAAGAAAATGGCAATGTAGAAAGCAAAACGACTATAAGGACTATTAATCAAGATTAAACTAAAACCTAAAACAGCCATGAAGGTACCGATAAGCAAAAACTGCCCATTCCTATTTCTGATTAAAAACTTTAACATTTAACAACATCCTCTCCTGATGAAATAGTAATCACTTAGTTTGGATTTCATTCGTTCTTTTCGCTAATTAAAATTAAATCACTCCCTTTAAATAATAAAAAAGGGCACACCTATGGGACAGTAGTTACTGTCTCACAGATGTGCCCTTGGATAGACGCACTCTGCTGTCACAAATTTGTGACCGGGCTGCATAAACTAAAAACACATTTTGCAGCTTGCTCAGATTCAAAATGATCTCGCGTTCATTTATGAGTGAAACGCCAAGATATGATTTAATTGATAACTTTATCATACAATTCTTCATAAAGAATGTCAAATACTTTACAAAGAATTTTTAAAATCAGATGAACGCCAAATTTTTGTTCCACATCGGACAGATTTCAAGTTAAGTGGACAAAGTATGTCCGAAGTTGGTCCTACAACGGAATATTCATTTGGCAATCTCAAACATTTGTCCGAACTAAAAAAATTAAACAATTGTAATCAAAAATCGATTCATCACTGTTAAGGTCGTTGTCAAGCAATTAATAATATATAAGCCAACTATCTTGAATTCGAGATAATTATCCGTTATAATTAAATTAACAGAACAATAGGAGGTTATCGGCATGCAATTTTCAGGACTACATCACGTATCAGCGATGACGGCAAGTGCGGAGCGGAACTATCAATTTTACACAGAAATTTTGGGGATGCGTTTAGTTAAAAAAACAGTCAATCAAGATTCACATCATATGTATCACTTATTTTACGCAGATGAAATTGGTCGACCGGGAACGGATTTAACCTTTTTTGAAATGCTCGGAATCGGACGCACATATCGAGGCAATAACAGTATTTCTTTAACTGGTTTACGAGTCGCAAATGACGAGGCGATTGATTATTGGGTTAAGCGTTTTGATGAGTATTCTGTCAATCATCAAGGCGTGAGTGAACAGCTTGGGCGTAAGGTGGTTTTTTTCGAAGACCCAGAAGGGCAACGGTTAATGCTTGTTTCAGATCAAAATAATACAGGCGTTGAAGCGGGAATCCCTTGGGATAAGAGTTCAGTTCCTGTTGAATTTGGCATCACAGGTTTAGGTCCAGTTCGCTTAACTGTACCTGACCTTACACCAACTGAGGACAAGTTGGTAAATTTAATGAACTTCCGTCATGTTGGAAACTATCCAGCTTATCAGGACGGACAACCAAATGTTGAGGTTTATCAAACAGGTGAGGGAGGGACAGGTGCTGAAATCCATGTTGAAGTAAGAACAGATCTCCCGCGCGAAAGACCAGGTCGAGGTAGTGTTCACCACGTCGCTTTTCGGGTGAAGGATCGGGCTGAATTAGAGGCATGGGCTGAGAAGATTAAGAAAGAGCGTCTTCCGAACTCAGGCATTGTGGATCGCTACTATTTTGAAGCTTTTTATTTCCGTGAGCCAAACGGGATTCTTTATGAACTATCGACTGATGAACCAGGATTTTTAACAGACGAACCAGAAGAAACGTTAGGTGAAAGACTTGCATTACCACCATTTATTGAGCATAAACGTGAAGAAATCGAAGCAATATTAAAACCTTTAAATAGTAAAAAATAATCAACATAAAGCAGGTGCGCATATTGTCGTAGCCTGCTTTTTTGCCTAAAACATGATTGGTGCTATACTAGTGGTAAATATATATTTGGACGAGGAGATAATCAATGCAGAAGCCAAAAGCGATTTTCTTAGATATGGATGGAACGATGTTGAATAACTTTAATCGCGTTACTGAAAACACGAAAAATGTGATCGACGAAATCCGCAAATTAGGAATTTATGTTTTTATCGTCACTGGACGGGGCAAGAATGAAATTTTCACGACAACGCCTGAAGGGTTTGAGGTCGATGGTGTGATTAGCTCAAACGGAATGACTGGCTACTTAGGGGATAAAAAATTATTTGAATATACATTGCCATTCCATGTCGTTGAAGCGATTGTTAAATTAGCGCAAGATAATCAGATCTATTATGAGTTGTTTCCAACCGACGGTTCACAAATTGTTGAGCGTCAGGATGAGCCGACATTATTAGCTGAAATAGAACAGCCAATGCCTGATACAGTCGGGATTAACGAGTGGCGTGAGCGTGAAGAGGCGTTAGCGGGATTAATTAACTGGGTCGACAAGGTGCCGACGGGGGATTACTCTAAATTTTATTTCTTTAGTCGTAGCCCTGAAAAAATGCAACGCTGGATTTCAGTGTTAAGAGAGCAAAAACGTAATCTACCATTTTCAATGACATCTTCTAGTTTAAATAATGTTGAAGTGATGGTTAAAGGAAAAAACAAAGGTACCGCAATACAGGAAATGATCGATGAATTGGCGATCACTGCTGATGAAATTTTAGCGATCGGCGATAGCTACAATGATGAAAGTATGTTTAAACTCGCTGGGCACACTGTTGCGATGAAAAATGCACCTGTTCAGGTTCAAGCAATGACCGATGAAGTCACGGCATTTACCAATGATGAAGAAGGCCTTTATCATTACCTTAAGAAACTTTTACTCGATAATAAATAAGGTTTCATGTTATAATTGAAAAAACATATCAGAGAGACATGTATAGGCTTATGAATTGGCGTAAGCGTTTCTACCAAATGACCGTAATCATTGGACTACATGTGAACGACAAAGGGGTAACTATACCCTTTTTCAGTTGCACATTTTAGGGGCTGTCCAGAAAGTCAGTAAAAACTGATTTTCGGTGACAGCCCTTTTTATAATTATTTTTTAAAAAACTATTCAAAAAAATCGCCTTTTCTTGTAAAATGGAGTTACCACACTACCAGTTAAG
>DUPD01000051.1 GCA_012838505.1 Bacilli bacterium
GAACTATATGTTCTGCCCTATGAGGGGTAATGAGATACCCTCATCTTGAGGACTGTTCAAAACAGAAATGGACTGCGAACGCTTAGTCACTCAAGAATCCCATTGCTTTAGCTGTGGGAGTCTCAATCCAGCTGATTATGCAGGCTTACAAACATATGATGTTATCGTTGAGCTTGATGGCGAGCCGGTTCATACAATTGTTGACTTAAGGAAGTTTTTATATCAACAAAAAGAGCCAGGTGATGAAATGGTGATTGATTATTATCGATCCGGTGAGGCACAACAAGTAATCGTTGAATTAACTAAACAATGAAATAGCTAAGTCTAAAAAGAGTTAGATTGAACTAGCTCTTTTTTTGTTATCTTATTGGGGACAAGTTCAATAGTTATTAACAGCCTGTGCATAACCTTGTGTGTAACTTTCAATATGTAGTAGAGAACGCTTATTCTCACACAAAATAAGTTGTTAATTCGTCTGAATAAAGAGATTTTTTGTGGAAAAGATGTGATTATCTTGTGGAAATCTAGTGTATAATCCGTTTATAGAGTAATTGTGGATCAAATTGTTGATAACATTAAGGGGATTTTTAAAAAGCAGTACAAGGTAATGAAGACTACCTTGTACTGCTTATGTTTTAAAGATTAAATCAGATAAAAATAAAAATGATTAGTCGGTCTTTAATTAGAGTGACAATACTATTCTCCCCATACCTCATCAATTGCTGCTTGGAAAGATGGCCCGTACGACTCAATTAATGTTGAAATATTGACGCCATCACTTAATTCTCCAGTAAAGTCATAGTATGGCATTGATGGATAGTAGTCAATTTGCTCAATAACTTGGAAGCTTTCAACAGCTTTTCTTGCGTTATTAATGTCATCTTCGTTGTTAAAGTGTGTTTCAAAGCTTGCTTGTTCTGGATAGTCATAGATTGACTCAATGTCGTACATTTTCTCCCATAGATAAACGATCTTATCTGGATCTTCTACAGCACTTGGAATTGTGTAGTAGTTAGGAATTGTAATGTGTGTTTGATAACTAGATGCACTTGGTCCCATTGGGAATGGCAAGAACCCAATATCGTGATCAGGTAGCCCATCATTGAAGTCAGCCATTTCATAATCCTGGCCAACATACATCAATGTATTACCTTCTAAGAAGAATTGTTTTGGTTCTGTCCAATCTCCACCTTCAGTTGGACGTGCAATACCATCACCCAGTGCGGAGATGAATTCCATTACTTCAATCGTTGCTGGATCTTCAAGTGTTTGTTGACCATCACGAACGATTGCAGCTTCGTTAGCAGCTAGTGCTTGAACGAAAATACCTGATGTTGCAAGCCCCCAAGTATCAACATTACCATCATTGTCAGTATCTTGATTCGCGGATTCAGCAACTGCTTTAAATGTTTCCCAATTCCAATCATTACTATCAACATATGCTTGTAATGGATCTAAATTTAATTCATTCATTAACGTCCGATTATAGAATACACCACCAGCAGCTCCTGCAGCGCCAATTCGGAAACCATACCCACGACCTTCATATTCTGAGTGTTGCTCAGTATATTGTAAAACAAATGAATTTTCATTGACAACATACTCATCAACTGGATGGAATAAATCTTGTTTTGTTAATGTTGGGATCATCCAAGGTCTTGGAAGTCTAATAATATCTCCAAGCGGTGCACCAGCAAGTAATGAAGCTGTTACACTTTCTTGAATTTCACCGTAATCAACAATGACATATTCAATATCAAAATTATGTTTTTCTTTTAATGCTTCAATGTTTTCTGAAATCGCAATACTATCTGGACTGCCTTCACCTACTGCTTCGTCATACCATGAAACAAGTTTAATCGTTCTTCCGCCTAAGTCAAAGTCCATTTCAGGTGTTTGCTCATAATCAACTTCTGGTGTTACATCTTCTTCTTCAACATCATCTGTAACTTCTTCAGTTGTTCCTGTGTCATCGGTATCAGGATCATCAGTTACGGTGTCATCAGTGTTACCACAAGCTACCAGTGTGAATATAAGAACAAATAAAATAGCCAGCATCCATTTTTTCACTTTAATACCCCCAAAAGTATATTAGCTGCGAAATCATTCTATTTTGATAATAACCTCCTGTAAGTATTGATTTCGTCATCTCACACCAAATGATAGCGCTTTCATAAAAAATAACCACAGGACAAAAGCTATTTGATTAACCGGTTAAACTCTAGATTTGTGATCAACTGTTGATTTTTAAAAAGAAAAACAAGTACCTATCGATCATGAAAATAAATCGACAAATACTTGTTATAAAATTAATTATATAATTGTTGTTAATCTATAAAATATCCCGTCGCGACGCCAAAACACTTTGCTCACGTTACTCTCGCAGATGTCTCAGTATTTTAATTACGCTGAAGTTGCTCTTACATTTTAATGTACAGTTTTGATTAACTTTATTTTGTTTTTTTAATATCGATCCATTCAAAGTCAGCATAACCTGGTTCTTTTGCTGTAGATGTTGTATAAATACCTAATGTACAACCAACAAATCCGCCAGCAACTTCAGTACTTAGATAGTGTGAATCAATTTCTTCGGCAATTACGATCTCTTTGCCATTGATTTGGCAGATTCCTTTCACTTTTTGACCAGAACCAACAAGTTCTAAGATAATATCTTTTTCAGTAATTACTTCTGAGCCAACAACAGTCTCTTCGCCGTTGATCAATGTAATCATTTTAACGACTGTTTGCTTGTCTTCTTCAACTGCTACGAGGCGAATTGAATATTTATCATTTTGTAAAATAACAAGTCCAGCTTCTCCACCCACTGTTAATGCTAATTCAACACGAGTTGATAGTTTGTACCACATAGATTGTTGACGTAAACTCATGAATGTTGGTGAAGCAAGGTCTTGAATTGTTTTTTCAGTTGGGTGTAGACGCATCCAACCCTCTCTTACTTCATTATCATAGTTCTTCATCTCTGGATTTCGTAAGAACATAAATTCAGGCTTAATTGTTTCAAATGTATACGTTTCTGGGTGCTCAACAGGAACTAATGGTAGTTTATGATCTTGAACTTCAAGTAAACGACCTTCACCTGGGTTAACAACTGGCCAGCCATCTTCCCAAACAACTTCAGCTAAGAATGTTTCACGACCAAGGTTACTATAACCATCAAAAATTCGGCTTGCCAGTAATGTGATGTACCATTTTCCGTCTGGCGTTTCAACGAAGTCACCGTGTCCAACATTATGAACAGGGAAGTCTTTACCAAGATGACGGTGTGTTAACATTGGATTATTTTTGTTACCAATATAGGCGCCATCAACTTTTTCACTACGAGCAACCGTACAAGCGTGGTTGAATCCTGTTCCACCTTCTGCGATTAATAAGTAGTAGTAACCATCTTTTTTATAAATATGTGGTGCTTCTGGCCAGATTGCAGTATGAAGTGCACCTTTCCAAAGCGCTGTACTTACGCCCGTTAATTGCATTGTTTCTAGGTCAAATTCTTGTAACCAAACTTCCCAGTCACCATTATATTTTGGTCCTTCTGGGTTTGGACGCGTTCCAACATAATAACATTTTCCATCATCATCAAAGAAAAGACTTGGATCAATACCAGGTGCATTATCAATGTAATAGGGCTCAGACCATGGTCCAGCCGGGTCTGTAGCAGTAACTAAGAAGTTTCCACCATAAGTAACGTTTGTTGTAATCATATAGAATGTGCCATCATTGTAACGGATACATGGTGCAAAGATTCCGCCTGAGTGTTCTGCGTTAGGAAGTGGTAATTGCTTTTCGGTATGTAATGCATTACCGATTTGCTTCCAGTTAACAAGGTCTTTACTGTGATAAACAGGTACACCAGGGAAATATGCAAAAGTTGAGGTAACAAGATAATAATCGTCTCCAACTGCACACACTGAAGGATCGGGTGAGAAACCTTCTAATACAGGGTTCGTAAATTTGCTCATTAAAAATTCTCCTTTGTTAAATTCATTTTGTGATAAATTAAGTAGATTGAATCAACTGTGTTAATTGTATAATTCTTTTAACTCCTCTTGAACGGTCAAATCAATGACGGAATCAGTTAAATGCGTACTAAGCTGATCTAATTCACCTTTACCATAAGCTAAATTAATAATGCAGCTTATACGGACATTGTAGTGTGAAACCACTTGAAAAAACAAGACATTATCTATATAGTAATAGACAAAAAACATAAGGGGTTGAGAAAAATTATTGAATTTCAACATGATCATTACGGAGAAGATTTGGCTGTTTTTCAGTTTCATCCAGAATCATTAACTTATCCAGAGCACTTACATCGAAGCTTTGAGCTAATTATCTGTAAACAAGGTCACAGTGTTTTGAACATTAATCAAATGTCTTATTCCCTGACTAAAGGTGATGTTGCTCTAATCCTACCTTTTCAGACACATTTTATTGAGACTCCGATCCAATCTAGATTGGATATCCTGATCTTTTCACCAGAGTATACTGAAGATTTTTATACAAAGACGGAATATATGGCTTTTGATAACCCGATTATTTCATTACCAGATCAACAAATTCAACAGCTTCATGAGCCATTGTTTAATACTGACTCGTATTACTATCGAAAGTCAGCCCTTTATCAAATTTTGTATCAGTTTGAAAAGAAGACAACACTAGTTCATGCAAGAAGTAATCAAGGTTTAATTGCTCAATTACTCATTTATATTGAAAATAATTTTCATGACAATCTTAAGTTGGATCAATTGAGTGAGGCGCTAGGTTATAGTAGTGTCTATGTTTCAAAGCTTATCTCAGATCATTTAAACAGCACCTTTCCAGGTCTCTTAAACTATTCACGAGTTAACCATGCTTGTTTTTTATTAAAAAATTCTAGCTACTCGATTACAGAAATCTCGGATAAATCAGGTTTTCAAAATGCGAGAACATTTAATCGAAACTTTCGAAAATTAATTGGCATGACACCGAAGGACTATCGTCAAAAGCACATTCACCAGACAGAGTAAATTAAAATAGTGGTTGCGCTTTCAATTATTTGATCTATAATCAAAAGAAAAAAGGAGCATAAACATGGCAATTGCAAATATTGAGTACCTTTCACAAGCATTACAACGTACAGTAACGTTCCATCTCATCTTAATATGTGGGCACGTTTGAGAGAAGGCGAATTGGCATATCAAAACGTTGTTCAATTATTAAAATCATCAACCCTACCAAACTTATTTGATAATCACCCACCGTTCCAAATTGATGGTAACTTTGGTGGTATTGCTGGAATTGCAGAAATGTTAGTTCAGAGTCATCAGAACGCGATCGATTTATTACCTTCATTACCGCAAGACTGGTCAAGCGGTTATGTAAGAGGGGTTCGAGCAAGAGGTGGTTATGAGTTAGAGATGGAATGGGAAGCGATGAAGCTGAAATGGGTTAAAATTAAAGCGACAAAAACCGGACTAGTCAGTTTGAATTTAGCAACTGAAGGTACACTCGCATTTCAAGATCAAGAAAGTACATTTGAAGCGGTCACAAACGGAGACTACCAATTTCAAGTCGAAGCAGGAAAAACTTATTCCCTAATCAATGAAGCTTAGGAAATGATCAGCTTGCGTGCGATCGCACACAAAAACCCGAACTCGATTGATTTCATATCAATATCTGTTCGGGTTTTTATAATTGAATGAAGCTAACGACAGTTCTACTCAGCCATGATTTTATCGATTGAGTCTAGCTCGTCTTGGGTAAAGTCTAGCTTGTCTAAGGCTGCCACATTTTCTTCAATTTGGCTGACGCGACTTGCGCCAATTAAAGCAGACGCAACAGTCTCTTGGCGTAAAACCCAAGCTAACGCCATCTGGGCAAGTGATTGTCCACGCTCTTTGGCAAGCTGATTTAACTCGATTACTTTTGCTAATTTTTCTTCAGAAATATCTTCGCGATTTAAGAATGGAATGTGTTTTTTAGCCGCTCGTGAATCCTCAGGAATACCTTTTAAATACTTACTTGTTAGTAGCCCCTGCGCAAGTGGAACATAAGCAATCGCGCTAGCTCCAACATTTGAAAGGACATCCGTTAAGCCATCCTCAATCCAACGTTCAAAAATTGAATATGAAGGTTGGTGAATAATGAATGGTGTTTTTTGTTCCCGCAGAATGTCAGCAGCTGCTTTTGTCTGCTCAGCACTATAATTAGACAACCCAACGTATAAAGCCTTCCCTTGACGAACAATTAAATCAAGCGCAGCCATCGTTTCTTCTAATGGTGTATCTGGATCAGGTCTGTGATGATAGAATATATCAACATAATCAAGATCCATCCGCTTTAAGCTCTGATCTAAACTGGAAACTAAATACTTTTTAGAACCAAAATCACCGTAAGGACCTGGCCACATATAATAACCAGCTTTTGATGAAATAATTAATTCATCACGATAACTAGCTAAGTCTTTTTTCAAAATCCGGCCAAAATTTTCTTCAGCAGCACCTGCTGGTGGTCCATAATTATTCGCTAAATCAAAATGGGTAATGCCTAAATCAAAAGCACGTGTAATTAAAGCTCTTTGATTTGTTAATGGGTCTGATTCACCAAAATTATGCCACAGCCCTAATGAAATCGCTGGTAGCTTTAATCCGGAACGTCCAACACGATTGTAAATCATTGATTGGTAACGATCATTTGCCGGTAAATAGCTCAAAAAAATACCTCCTTTAAATCATCTTTTGACTCTAATTTTAAGTGTCACGTACGATAAGTGCAAATATTAACCATTCATTTTCAACTAATCAAATTAAATCTAATAAAATCATACCTTATAGTTTACAAAGTAGGTAATTTCAAGTATTCTATCATTGAAATCGTTATCATTATTTTTTTGGAGGTATGTTATGGAATTTATGATTGAACAGTTTTCAAGTATCAATTTATTAAGTCAGTTTTGGATTTCCTTGTTCCTAATTATTCCGATCGTTTTAATTGCCAGAACCGTCGTTGCAGGAACGCGCTATTCCCCAATATTGATTGTGGTCATTTTCGGTTTAGCGATGGGCTTTATACTGGTCGAAACAGGTGTTGCAGAGCCAGGAATCGGATCGTTTCCGATGATTAATATGATTGCTTCATCTACAATTATCGCCTTAGTTGTAACCTTCTTTGTCGGGGGACAAGAGTTACGAAAAATGCTTTCAAAAAAATCGGAAGAAAATGAGGAGATGGTTATACCTTCAGATGAAGAATCAGTTCTTGGAACAACACGCACGCAAATCGTGATGATTATCCGAGCTTTTTTCTTACTGATTGGAATTGAGGGTGCAACAAGAGCTTTAATCGGTCAAAGTGAAAGTGCACTAAGTGAAGTTTACCCACTGATTGCTTATATTGGGCTTGTCGGTGCAGTTATCTTCATCGATAACCGCGCGACGATCACTAATAAACCTTTGTACATCAGAAAAGGCATTATTGAGATTATTGGAATTATAATTGTTTTATATTTGTCGAGTTTGATTTCTCAGTGGATCGTTCCAATCATTGCGTTACCACAAATATTTTTTACAATGGTTATTTCCTCAGTGGCAGGTGCCTTACTTTACCGATGGTCACTTGGCCCAACGATAAAAGCGCTACTATTCGCAGGGATTCCAGTCGTTTTAGCTGGGAACTTTATGGTTGGTGGTTCACGAATAAGTGATGCTTTCTTAGCTGAAGGAGTAACGTCTGTTTTAGCATACAGCTTTTTTGGCCAACTCTTCTTTATGTTTGGTGGCATTGCATTGATGATGTTTTTTGCAAAGACAGACCACATCAGAAATCTTGCACCTGGGATGGCGGGATCACTATCACATTCTGGTCTAACAGGTGCTTGTACAGCTGGTGATTTAGGAAAAGAAGCACAATTACGTGCGCCGATCATGGTAAATATGCCATTCTTCGGTCATATTTTTGTTTTCTCAATCTTGGCGATTAGTGCAGAGCAGGGTAGTCTTTGGATTTGGCCCTCTGTTGTTGTCGTTCTAATCGGTGCAATTCTGACCTATATTTCCATGGCGGGTTTACGCAAAGCAAATGAAGATGATGCACCAGAGATCAAGGCATTAATGAAATTCTCATTTGGTTGGCAAGTCGTCTCCGTTTTTGGTGGCTTACTTATTTTAACCTTAGGCTCAATGCCATTAAATTATGCCGGTATGGGAACGACATCAGCTTTATCACATTTTGGATTATTTGCGGCTACACAAGGTGGCATCTTTGGTACAGAGGCAGCAAGTTTAATTCCATTTGTTTTTTCGATGCCGTTCTTAGTTCATCCAGTTGTTTTCTTTATGTTTGGTAAAGCAATGAAGAATAATGGGAGAATGCCAGTTAAGGCTGTATACATAATTACAGCGATTGGTGCTATCGGTGTCTTAATCTCTGCCTTTATTCTTTAATTAAAAGAAATAAAAGCTTGCCCTACTTAAAAACTAGGGCAAGCTTTTTCATGTACCAGTTAATAACCAACCTGTACGGCCGCAATAACAATGTACATCAAATCATTCTTGTCATCTTGCTCGGGTAAAATGATTCCACTTGTTGTAGCAAGTCCACCATCAACAACTTCCACAGTGACATCACCATAAGGAATTTCCTCTTTTACAGCATCATGATCAAGCAAATCCTTGTCAGCAGGAATCGCCAAAACAATATTTACTTGCATGTTATCTAATGACTGACCAGGTAAATAATCTTTAATTCCAGGCATTGAATTGCTGTGAATCGCATTTTGAACGGCACGCCTCGCTGCTTTTGTAACATCTTGACCATGTGTATCCACGCCGACGCCTGTCTCAATAAAAATAATCTTCTCCACAATTTCGTCCTCCCTAATAATATTTCTTGTCGATATTTCCCGGGAAATAGTTAATCAACGATTTCCAAGCATATTTATGTTATACCCACTGATTGTTAATTAAAACGGATTATAAAAACGTGAACCATCATAAAAAGTGATTACAATCGCAATGATAAATAAAAGTGTACTAACGACTAAAGTTAACCAATCGGTTTTCGTTAGTGGTTGGGCTCGATACCATGTACGTTTGTTATGCTTTCCAAAACTTCTTAATTCCATTGCCTGACTGATCGTCTCGATCCGATCTAAACTTGAAAAGATGAGTGGCATAATAATGGAACTCACATTTTTCAAACGCTTGATTAACTTTTCATTTTTTGAAAAATCAACACCACGCGCTTGTTGAACTTGACTGATTGTCCGGAAGTCGCGCTGGATATCGGGCAAATAACGTAAGGCTAGCGAAACAGCAATACTAATTTTATAATGCACACCAATTTTATTCAGCGAAGCCGCAAACTCACTTGGGTGTGTTGTAATAATAAACAATAAAGCAGCAGGTGTAACAACAATGTATTTTAACGTCACATTAAAGTGATAAAATAATTGCTCAGCTGTAATATTATAGCGCCCATAGATTGTGAAGAGCTCAGTCGAACTGCCGTAAATCTGTACGCCTTCTTGCGGTGAAAAAAGATAGATCGCAAGATTATTTAAGAGCAGAAAGAATAAAATGAGTGCGAGTACTAAGCTAATCTCTCTCAATCGTACTTTGGATAATTTAAAGATGACAAAACTAAAAATTAATAAAACCAATAAAATTCGCGTATCGTAAGTTAACATTGCTGCGGTTGACCAAAGCAAAAAAATGATTAACTTGGTCACACCAGATAACTGATGAATCACCGATGAACGTTCAAAGTAACCTAACATTTTTACTGCCATGTTTTTCGAACCTGCCTATCATGTGAAATAAAATGATCGATAAATTGTGTTGGTTGCTCAATCCCTGCTTTTACCGCGAGATCAAATAATGATGTCCGTTTTAAATGTGCACGCTCGATTAACTGATCATTTGTTAGCACATCGGCAGGACTTTGATCAGCTATTAATTGTCCATCAGCTAGGACGATCGCTCGCGAAGTGTACTCGAGCATTAAGTGCATGTCGTGCGTAATCAAAATAATGGTTACACCGAGTTGATTTAATTGTTCTAAAAAATCCATAATTTCTGTGTAATGCTTCAGATCTTGACCAGCGGTTGGTTCATCTAAAATAATTAATTCCGGCTCCAAAACAAGAATTGAAGCAACTGTTAAACGTTTTTTCTGGCCATAACTTAAAGCGGATATTGGCCAATTTCGAAATGGATAGAGACCACAAACGCGAAGCGCATCAAAAACCTTCTCTTTCACTTCATCCTCAGGTATCTGTCTAAGTCGTAAACCTAATGCAACCTCATCAAAAATTAAATGCTTTGAAATCATTTGATTCGGATTCTGCAAGACAAACCCAATTCGATTGGCTCGCTCAAAAATGGACTCACGATCAAGTGGTTGACCTGCGAACT
Source organism: Bacilli bacterium (assembly GCA_012838505.1). Lineage (GTDB taxonomy): Bacteria > Bacillota > Bacilli > Bacillales > Amphibacillaceae > Amphibacillus. The sequence goes on from DUPD01000051.1 coordinate 10,413, forward strand.
TAATTGATCCTTGTTGTTGCTTTTCAAAGCCACAAATGACTTTAGCTAAAGTTGACTTTCCAGCACCATTTTTACCGACTAAACTAATCATCTCACCACGATTAATCGTCAAAGAAATATCGGACAAAACAGACCGTGATTCATAACTAAAATTAACGTGTTCTAGCTGGAGCAATTGATCTGAAGGAGGTGTTGTGAAAGGTTTTCGATAATGACTTTGCCAGTTTGTTAAACGCTTAATATCTGACTCAGATAAAATGAGCTGATCGATCTGCTGAGGTTGATGTTTTGAGTCAATGACAGCACCACTATATTTTAGCGCCTTCGTGTAGAGAGGCTCTCGAATATGAACGTGATCAAGCGTTTCTGAAGCGAGCAATTGATTTGGCGTCGTATCCGTCACAATTCTCCCATCATCAATTACAATCACTCTGTCAAACTGAAGTTGAAGTGCATCCTCTAAGCGGTGTTCGATCACGATCACAGTTTTATGCTGCGCTTGGTGAATTTGAGCGATTAACTCCATCGCATAACGACCAGTTGCAGGATCTAAATTTGCTAACGGCTCATCAAATAATAGAATATCAAGATCTTGCTCGACTAACACACCACCAAGTGAAACACGTTGTTTCAAACCACCAGACAATTCATGAATGGAATGATCAATATGTGATTCAACGTTGACTAGTTTGGCCGTATCAGCGACAATTTTTTTCATTGACTCTTGAGCGACATTTTCATTTTCTAAGCCAAAAGCAAGATCCTCACCAACCGATAGACCGATAAATTGTCCGTCCGTATCCTGCAACACGGTACCAACAATTTTTGACAAAGAAAAAATGTCTAAATCTTTCGTCTGCTTGCCTTTAATCGTTAAAGATCCAGTTATTTCACCAGGATAGGAAAAAGGGACAAGCCCATTTAAACAATGGGCTAGTGTACTTTTCCCCGAACCAGAAGGTCCTAAGATTAAAATTTTTTCACCGTGATTGATCGCTAAATTAATCTCATTTAAGGTTGGCTCGACTTGACTATGATATTTAAAAGAAAATTGCTCAAACTTAATAATTGGATGATCCATCGTGCACACCTTCTTTTTGATAAAACTTTTCAATCGTTATTTACTAATCTTCTTTAATTAAGCTACTGCTACTGCTCTGTGTTTTTGAATAAGAGAATAATAAAATTGATGTGAAAACACCAACTGAAATAATATTTAATAATGCGGCGACAAGTCCTTGCGTGAATACTTTGTTAGAGGGCTCAGCGTAAATTAAAATGTCGAGTATAGGTGCAACGAGTCCCCAACCAATGATTTGGACAACGACCTGAATTAAGTTAAATGAAATCAGTTCCTTCTTACCAAATTGGCCATCTTCAAGTTTAATTCGGTGCGCGGCAAGCCCGATTAGGAAACCGACCAATAATGAAACAAGCACCCAGCTCCACCAGACAGAACCAAACATCAATGCGTCCTTAAGTGCGTGACCAATTAACCCAACAAGTCCACCTGCAATTGGACCAAACAGAACTGCAATAAACGCTAAGAACGCAATCGCCGTATCAACGTTTGTGTTCGGCACACCTGTTGGAATCGTCACAAATCGACCTAAAACAAAATAGACAGCAGAACCAATCCCAATTGCAACAATCGTCTTAATTGATAAATTTTTGAACATGTAAAACATCTCCTTTTATTATAATAAATTTAATTAACTATAAACAATTTTTGCAGCTTTACGGATTTGAATTTTTGAATGTAAACCTGTCTTGATATGATAGGCATCGGCAAATGAACCCTGATTTAAAGCAACACCGATTTTTTCAAGTGAATTGATGAAGAGTAAAGGCTCACCAACTCGAGTATCCGCAAATGACTTACCAAAAGACATGACGTTTTTGTAAATTTGGCGATTCTGATCATAGATCGTCACCTCTAACGTATCCCCATACTTAATGCCCTCTTGCTCAAAAAAGTCTTTATTAATATTTGTCCATAGATTTCCGAAGCGAATATCTAAAATATCAATATTTCCATTAATGACGCGATCATCAACTTTGACTTGAGGTGTTTCAAGTGTAATGATTTTTTCAACGTCGAGCTTTGGACCAACTTCTTCAAATGTAATCGTATTTGAAGCGAGTCGTGCGCCGGTATAAGCATAGACGTCACGTCCGTGAAACGTATATGATTCATAAGAACGCGCTAATCGATTCACCTTCTCGTCAATTTCTCGAACTTCACTAATCCCAACTGATTGCGCTAAATGCGTTAGAGTACCATTGTCGGGTGTGATAATATACTGATTGTCGTTTGTTTTTGCGACAATACTTAGTCGGTTTGAGCCAACCCCTGGATCAACGACAGAAACAAACACGGTACCCTCTGGCCAGTATGGCGTCGTCTGATATAAACGATAAGAAGCTTCAAATATATTATAAGTCGGAATCTCATGTGTGACATCATATAATTGTAAATCAAGACTGACTGATTTTGCTACGCCGTACATTGCACTCACAGCCCCATCAAATAAACCAAAATCAGATTGAAAAACTAATAAATTACTCATTGTAAAATCTCCTCTCAAATTTAAAAGATTAAAAAACGCCCTTATTGCTCGGTTAAGAACAATAAGGGCGTTGAATGGGCAATCAACACGGTACCACCTTAGTTTACTATTTGCTTACACAAATAGTCTCAATAAGTACTCCGCCAATAGGCATTTATACTTTGGTATTGATAACGAGTACCAAATCTCGACGTTACTTACTTATACATAAATTGTATGTTCAGCACGCAGCTCCTAGGCCATTTTCAGCATTCGCATTTTTGCTTCTTTTCAGCTACCGAAGCTCTCTTTTAGAAAAACGCTAAACACTTACTTTCCCTAATCAATGCTTTTAAAGTTTGAATAATTTGTGAACTTGTTTTTTATTATAGGCGAGCAAAAAATAAAAAGCAAGCTTTATTATTGAAAAAATCTGAATCTTATAAATTTAACGATCTAATGTTTTAAATTAATTGGGATGGGAATGTTACTAGTATGTAAGCAAAAAATAACGAAAAGGGTTGATTCTGCATGACAAAAATTGGTGTTGTAGTTGGTAGTTTAAGAAAAGAATCATTTTCGCGTAAGATTGCCAATAATGTTGCGAAGCTATTTCCAGAAGGTTATGAAGCGGAATTTATTGAGATTGGAAACTTACCACTTTACAATGAGGAGTATGACGGCAACTCACCGGAAGAGTATGTATCATTCCGCGAGACGGTGAGTGGTGTTGATGCTGTGTTATTCGTCACACCCGAATATAACCGGTCAGTTCCGGGGGTGCTAAAAAATGCACTAGATGTTGGCTCTCGTCCTTATGGTGAAAGTGTTTGGAATGCTAAGCCAGCAGCTATAATCAGTCAATCGATCAGTAACTTAAGTGGTTTCGGGGCGAATCACCATCTACGTCAATCATTAACGTTTTTAAATATGCCTGTCGTTCAGCAACCAGAGGTGTATTTAGCTAATTCTCAAGATTTAGTTGATGATAGTGGCAATATTAATAATGAACAAACCGTTCAGTTCCTTCAGTCATTTGTCGATGCGTTTGTCGATTTAATTAATAAACAATAAGTATAAAAAAGAACTGAAGCTAAAAAAAGCTTCAGTTCTCTTTCTGTTGTCACATCATTCATGTAAAACAAACTTTAAGCCAAACCGGACTTTCTCGCAAGTTGCTGAAGCGGATCCCAAACCCCGTTATAAGGTGGTGCATAACTTAAATCGAGATCAAGCAACTGAGTGAGCGTTAAATTACCATACAAAGCAGTCGCCAACACATCAATCCGCTTATCGACTCCCTTTTTCCCAATTATCTGTCCACCAAGAACCACATTCGTCTTCGTATGATAGACCATTTTCAACTGTAACGTTTCATGATTAGGATAATAACCAGCATGCGACCGAGCTTCACTCACCAGCACATGATAAGGAAGATTGAGCGCCCGAGCCTCCTTTTCTGACAAGCCGACACGCCCAAGCGTTAAATCGAAAAACTTCACAATCGACGTCCCAACAACCCCATTAAACGCCATTCGATTACCAGCCATATTTGCCCCAGCAATCCGCCCCTGCTTATTCGAAGTTGTCCCCAGCGGAACATAATCATCCACACGCTTAATCCGATGATAATGTGACGCACAATCACCCGCAGCATAAATGTTCGCAATTGACGTCTCCATATATGGATTGACAATAATCGCCCCATTCCCAAGCATATGCAAACCCAAACCCTTCAGGAATCCCGTATTCGGACTGACCCCAATCGCAAGCAAGACAAGATCCGTCTCATACTCATTTTTATCAGTCACCACCCGATTGACACGACCACTTCCTGAAAAACTCTCCACCGTTTCTGATAAAACAACGTCAATCCCCTGCTTTTCAGCTTCTGTTTGAATATGTTCGGCCATATCAGGATCAAATATTTCGGCTAATTGATCTTCCCGTTGAATCAGCCTGACATCAAGTCCACGAGTGTGAAAAGCCTCAGCCATCTCTAATCCGATATAACCACCACCAATAATGGTTACTTGCTTAACGTCAGTTGTTAAGTCAGCCATTAATGCATTTGTATCAGTCATCGTTTTTAACGAATGAATCCCAGCTAAGTCAATCCCATCCCAGTCCGGCTTCACTGGATCAGAACCCGTTGCAATTAATAAGCGATCATACTCAACGTTAAACGTTTGATTTGTCTCTGTATTGATCGCTGTTATAATTTGCTTATCACTATCGACACCAGTCACAGTCGTATTTGTTTTCGCATCAATCTGATATTTTTCTCTAAACTCCGCAGCAGTTCGCGAAATCACATCATCGATCGACGGAATGACCCCGTTAACAACATACGGCAAACCACACTGCCCGTATGAATAATCCTCACCACGCTCAAGCACCGTGATCTCTGCTGAATCATCTGTTCGATAAATCTCCATCGCCGCACTCATTCCAGCAGCAACCCCACCAATAATGACATATTTCACAATAACACCCTCCCTTATCAAAAATCCAATTGTCCTTTCAATCTGTCCTATTCCCTCTTCACCAATGAAATATGATTAAAAACAGGATAATGATCTGCAATTAATTTGTTTTAACGTTACAATAAGAGTAGATCAAGTTTAAGTAGAAAATGATGAACGAAGGGGGTTCATATGAATATTACAATTATTAGCGTCGGTAAATTGAAGGAAAAATATTTAAAGCTAGGAATTGATGAATACACGAAGCGGCTAAGCGCGTACGCCAACTTGAAGCTAATCGAAGTTCCAGATGAGAAAGCACCTGAAACCTTATCTGAAGCAGAGATGGAAGCAGTAAAGAATAAAGAAGGCAAGCGCATTTTAGCAAAAATTCCAGCAGATACGTATCTGGTTACATTAGAGATCAAAGGTAAACAACTGACATCAGAACAACTAGCCAGCCATCTCGATCAACTTGCCACACACGGAAAAAGTAAAGTTGCCTTTGTGATTGGTGGATCACTTGGATTAAGTGAAGCGGTAATGAAGAGAAGTGATTTTGCTCTATCATTTTCAAAAATGACTTTACCACATCAGTTGATGAGACTGGTGTTGTTGGAGCAGGTTTATCGGGCGTTTAAAATAAATAGAAATGAACCGTACCATAAGTAAATGAGGTTTTTTAATAAATAATGAAAAATGATGGGGAATAGTTTAAGGTGAGGAAAGATATTAATAGAAAGTTGAGTGGTTCATCATTATACCGATGAATCACTCAACTTCTAATGATCTCTTAATTGATTGTGTTCAACTATTCATTCACTTAACGTTATACATCTAATCGAATGAACACATCGTCTTCCATGTCATAGAATTCCGTTAATGAACTAATATAATTATAAATGGATTGTGCACTTAAATTCGTTTCAACATAGATACTTAAAACATTTTCACTTTTTCTTAAGACTTCGTCTGTATAAGATAATAGTTTTTGGAATGCCTTTTGTTTTGGAAGCTCTAAATACTGTTCTAAGTCAAAATCTGCTAACCATTCTAAATAAGTAATTAATGTATTTTTCCATGAATTAACTACAAACTCCTTATCATCAATCATTAGAGTTTTGGGTTTTTTACCAGTGACAGAAAGTAATTCAAAAACGGAGTAGTATGTATCACCTTTTACTTCTTTTACTTCACCAACACTGTCTTTTTCTTCAGGTATCGGACAAAACTCTAAAATTTGTTTATATAGTTTCAATCCTCTACTATGAATCGAATCCTTATTCCAAACATCATAATCACAAATATCTCTAGTTATTTTGATGTTTGAATTTTTATAATAACTAATTTTATCACTGAAAGATCGATTAGACATTTCAGCGTTGTAATTCGTTAATGTTAGATTACCTAATACATCTCTATATAATTTGTGGTCATCAATCGCATTATCACCGAGTTCCACTCTCCAACTAGGTGTTAGTGTTGCTGGTAGAATGTGTTCGATAGAAACTTCTTCAAAATCTACTATTTCCTTATGTGTTTGTATTTCTATTTGACTAAGTATCAATTTAACTAGTCGATGATTACGATTATACATATCTTCGTTAAGAATACTTTCTTTTAATTTCTCATTTCTTGGAAATAAAGCACTACCTGTCCTACTTAATAAATATTCAGCGACAGTATTTTCTTCTGTTTGAATATCTTTCTTTTTATTTGCTTCTTTTCCGAGATTACTAAATACTTTATTTAATGCATTTGTAGGAAAATTAACAATAGCTCTTCTAATTAAATAGGAATTGATAATCGTTAAAATATTAACGAATTGCTCTGTACTAATTTCCTTTTCTCCATAGTATTTATCAAATAAACGTAACAGATATGGATAGGTAACAGTAGATTTTAATTGAACGATTATCGTCAAGTGATTTTGAATAATCTTATTGTCACTTTTAGGGTTTAGCATCTTAGAATAATAACCAGAAAATTTCAGTAAATCACGTAAAACTTTTTCACTGCTGAGGCTATTTTTATGCATATAATATTTGAAATTTTGGTACACTTTATTTTTATTTGGAATAACAGCGGTTTTCATCGTTAAATAATCTCTAATGAAATCAGGTATTTTCGAATTTGTTAAAAACTCTTCAATTAGTAACCAGTAATTCTTATATAAATGCTCTTGTATAGATGGTGTTTCATTCATTAACAAGAAATTACGGATTAAGTCAGATTCGGTTAACGATAGCCCAGTAGAATTTAGACTTTCGAAAATAACTTGTGGGTTTTCTTCCCTTTTTCCTTGTTCAAGTTCAATATATACAATTCTAATTTTTTCAAGTGCATTTAATAACTGCTCACTAGTAGCTTTGGAATGTTGAATTAAGTAAACTAATCGTTTATAGTTCATATGAATTTTTGAAGGTCTATCATATTTATCGTGAATTAATAATTCTAAGAAGTCCTTGCGATCATCTTCAACTGAGATTAACTTATATTTAAACTCTTCATCAACATTTCGATTTTCAAAATAGGTTTCTTTTATATCTGATTTCGTATTCTCGTTGTCAATAGAATTATAGAGTGCCTTTAAAAATAGAAATGTCGTGGTTATTCTTTGTTGCCCATCTATAATAATATAATCACTTCCCATATTAGGAAATGAACTTTTCACAAATACTACAGTTCCTAAAAAGTGTCCCTCGATTTCATCATTTAAGGCGATATTTTCTATATCAAGAAAATATTTGTTTACTTGTTCTTCTGTCCATTCATACTTCCTTTGATATACAGGTATCCGAAATACTGATTTAGGCGGATATAAAAATTCTAGCAATCTAATCGTTCCAGCATCCATTGTTAACACCCCTTATCACTTAAATAAATACTCAACTTATTTTTCAACACTCAACCCTTTAAACGGTCTGCCAAGTGTAATCTCACCAATCTGCCTAATTGTTCCTCGCCCATCATTCATCGTGAAGAATTTAACCCCTTTAATCTTTACATCTTCCGTTTCATCTTCAAAAATAATCTCAGCTTCGTGTTCGTTAATGTACATGAGCAAATCTTCTTTCCACTGCTCTTCTTCAATGTTTCTACCTTTAGGTTCAATGAAGATTTGAATGAAGTAGTCCGTGTTTTGTAGGTAAAGAATGAAATCAGGTTGGAAACCTGCTAAATGTACTTCTTCATGCTCTGTTCCGAATTGATGCAGTTTCAATTTGTTATTCTTTGCTGACTCACGATGCATGTTTTCATCCATTCGAATTAAATACACATCAGAATAGACTTCTTCTAATTCTTTCACTCTTTCTGCAATTCGATCAATCAACTGCTTTTCCGTTAAGTTGATGATCGCTGAATCATACACAAAGAAATCTTCTTTTAATTCGTAACGCTTTACCGTTTGCGGGTCATCCTGCATGAATGCTCTACCCGTATCATAGTTAGGTACACGTTTGCGGTAATTCGCAATGTATTCTTTAATAGGATAACCGATAAATTTACCTGTTCCACGTTCTTTACTGTAACCTGCTTTAATTTGCTTCGACACATCCATAAAGTACCGCTCCAGAATACTTAATTTCTCTGTCGGAGTTAATACTTCGCCATCCATTGTTTGTGGTACGGTTACATAGATTGTTCGATTGTAAATATTTAACCATCTTTCTTCTAAGAATTCCTCTCTCGATTTAAGTAACGGAATGTATCTTTTTAGATTAGAAAAGTGATAGAAGCATAAGCGGTTCATGACCTTCTGTAAATAACGTCTATCAAAGGAAACTGCAACATTGTAAGCATTTGAGTAGTCCTCATGAACTTTTGTGTCTTTGTAGCCCACTTCCTGTAAAGAGGAAATGTAAGGAATCACTACGTCATTAGTTGTATCTACCCCATACTTTTCTAATGAATCATAGTAGTTGTCAGCCACTTCGACTGTTTCATTGTAGTAAATTCTGCCATACTTCCACACGTTCGTTCGTTTAAAAGCAGGTTTTACCTTTACATCAAGTAGCGGATTCTTCTTGTCTTCCCCTGTAGGTAAGTTCATTTCATCTAAAGCACTTACTAAGTTCTTCAAGTACTGTGGTTCATTAATCGTATGGTAATGAATCGTTTCTAAAATCAAGCTATCTTTACTGTCATCATCGAATCTACGTGTAAATGAACGTTCTCCTTCTAATAAGAAAGGGTAGTACCTTGCACCACGCCCAATTAATTGAGCTTCTGACATCGTTGTCGCTTTCGTTCCTTTTGTCTTTGGATCATCACTCAAGCGAACAATGTCAAAGAGGTTTAAAACATCCCATCCTTCCGTCAGTCGAGCAACGGCGAAAATCACACGGTACAGGTTCGATGGACTTTCTAAACTGTTTAACGCTTCGTAATGCCCTTTTTCTAAAATACCTGATTGACTCGTGTCGTTAGCATTAATGATTCTTGTTGGTGCTAACTCACGTTTAATATCTCTTACCACGTCACTCAACGTTTCATGGTTACGGTAGTAATCATGGGCAAGTGCCAGTGTCTCGCTATCATCTTCAGAAGCTATTTGAGCTTGTCTGTCTAAAAAGGATTTTAAAGACTCAACTGTTAATGTTTCCACTAAGCGATTAAATTGTTCATGTGCTTCGTTAGAGGCATCGATTCGTTGTGATTTAAACATGATGACTGGTTTCATGTAGATACGATGTTCCTCTAAAGCATATCTTCTCCTGTATTCACTTAATAAAATGACATTCAGCATGTTATCCACATCGGTGTTACTCGATTGAATTCTTTTTACGTTTTTAGAGTACTTGTCCTGGATGAAGCGGTCTAAAGCGTAACGGTACAGCACTTTATCTTTGTATTTTTCGTACACATTTTTGTTCTCCAGGTCAATTGTAGCCGTAAATTCTAGTAAACGATTTTCTTCATTTGTATGAAGGATCGTTGAAATAGCTTTTTCCCACGACTGTTCTGTTTCTTTTTCTGATTTGGTAGAAGCAGAATAGTGATGGGCTTCATCCCCTAAAATGACCATTTTGTCTCTAGCGTAGTCTTCTGCCCCCATAGCGTTTTCCTTTTGTGTGTAAATGTCAGAAGCGACCCGTTGAACAGTCGCTAGTTTTAAGTAAATGGTATTTTTACTCTGCGTCTTAGGAAATGTCTCTACTTGCCTAATTTCGATTCGTTCTCCGTCAATTTCAATTTGCGGTGTATATAAATATTTCTCTGATGACATATTTGTTAGGTTATCAATCGTTTTGTTTAATACACCATTTGTATTTACTAAGAATAGGAAATTTTGATACCCATGTTCTTGGAAGAGGTACAAGATAAGCCCTGCCATTAAGTCTGTTTTTCCGCTCCCAGTCGCCATATTAAATAGTACATGGTTCACATTTCTAAAACGAAATGCTTCCGCAACTTGTGAGTAATGAAAGAAACGTAAAGCGGCATTTTGGTAGTACCTGAATGTGTGTACCATGTTATTTGTAATGTATTCTGGTGTTTCCCAATCAAATTGCTCGTTAAATAAGCTTTCATTTAATTGTTTTACTTCATCGTAAAGAGGTAATGGTAATTGTTTCTTTTTCTTTGCCACAATTATTCACCACCTTTTTCATAAAAACTCTTGTTGAATGCGTAGTCATTGTCTTCGATTAGGTCACGTACATTTGCATCGTCAATTTCTGAATAGTTGTAGTACAGTTGATTTTTGTCGATAATTTTAATGAGCAGTTTCTTTTGGTCGCTAAATGATAATTCATTTAAAGTGTCTTTAACTGCTTCTAAATCAACACGGAAGTCAATTTCAGCTTCTTCTAGCATAAAATCTAATACTTTATGCAAGTCTGTTGGTGTTTTAGCATTTTGAATGGATGTTAAGAATCCACGATTTTTTTCCATTAATTCAACGTAAACAAAGTTTCCTCCACCTTGCCACTCAACATCTTTAGAAATACCACCCTGTTCACCTTCAATGACCTTCTGAAGACGTGGTACAGATACTGTATGAATGTAATCCATCTGTTCAATACCAATGTAACGGCGGTTCATTTTGTGGGCGACAGCTTGGGTGGTTGCGGAGCCCATAAAGAAATCTAAGACTATATCACTTTCGTTGGTTGATACTTCTATAATATTTTTAATTAAATTCTCGGGTTTGGGGTAGCTAAAAGTTTCATTTTCAATTAATTTATTCAGTTCGTCATTGCCTGACCTATTCGTGCTATTACTTAATAACTCTTGCAAGAAATCTTTTATAGCAAAATCCGAGATGACTGAACTCAGTTTTCCTGATGTTAAATCTTCATCTTTAAATTTCCTCGCATATGGCTTGGTGATGTTCAGGAAATCATAATCATCGGGAAAGACTATATAACCATTATCATAATAATGTTGAAAGGTATCCCTAGTAACTGCCCAAGTTCTTTTTTTACTCGCTGGATATTCTTTTTTGGTTTTAGGATCAATCATAGTGAAATAAGAATTAGGTCTTTCCTTAAAATTTCTTTGTGTGGTTAAATCGGCTAATCTCCATGGACGATTTGGATAATCATCCGAGGTGTAATAATCCCTTTCAATTCTTCTTCCTATCACTTGATTTTGTTCATCAACATTACTATAGGCTAAAAGAAAATCAAAGTCCTGTGAGTAATTAAAAGGCACATCTGATTTTCCATATCTTGTTCTACGCGGAGTTGTACCTAAGAACTTTTCAGCCCCGAATATAGAATCTGCTAATACTTTTAAGTAATGCATGCCATCTTCGTTAATGCTAATCCAAATTGTTCCTCCTTCAACTAAAAGTTGCTTTGCAATTTCCAGTCGGTTTCTCAAAAATGTAAGCCATGTTGATATATGGAAGTTTGAATTATAACTAAATGTGTCCTCTTCTTTATTCTCTTTAAAAAGATAAGGTGGGTCAATGTAAATCAACTTTACTTTTCCCCCATACCTCTCCTTCAACGTATGTAATGCCAGTAAGTTATTCCCTTTTATAATTAAATTGTCATCTTCACTGAAACTCTCAATCTCATGTTCACCGTCTCCATCATACTTCTTCGCATTCACTAAAATCTTCTTGTCTAACAACACATCAATTTCTTCTTTTGCAATAACTTCGTTTAAAAATGGTTCATCAGGACGTAAATCATCTTTGTCGGTATCTTCCTTACTCATACTAGCTTTTAATACCGTATCTTTGTACGGAAAATCAAGCACGACATCCGTTGACTCATCAATAAACTTTCCACCCGCAGTTAAACCAATCTTCTTTGAATACTTCGTGTATGAATCCTGCCAATATTCATCGGCTTCAAATAACTCGAGTAATTTATTTGTCTGGATGACAATATTTCCTGCGATGTTAATCGTAAAATTAGTCTTTACCGTTTCATTTCCTATAAATGCTTCGATTAAAGCTACATCATATTCATCTAAATCCTGTATCACTTTACTTTTATGTACAATTCCATCAATAAAATACTTGTCGCCAAACTGCATTAAGACATCTTTAATCGCTTCGTTAATTTTAGTTTTCAAGTAAATCCCCCTCCGACTACCTTCTAACTAGAATTATAGCATAACAGGTCTATTTACTCATTAGAATTCCTTACATAAATAACTCTAAATAAAGCAGTTTTATACAATATTAGTGTAATTTTGATGAAATACAGGGAGTCAGTTGTTAGCTAAAAAGTGTTATGAACTAAGTGCAGTCAAAAACTGTTATTAGCAAATAGTTAAGGATGTGATATAGATTTTTTAGATGCATGTAAAGGAGCACTTATCGAGGAGCAATGAAAATTATTATTGCACTTATTAATTAATAAGATTACTATTTCTATTGACATAAAAATTGGTATAATCTAAATTTACATGAATAGCAAAGTCACACGGTATTTCAATACAAGGGAGGGAGCGAACTCATCCATAGACGGTGATTTGTCTCCCTTTTTTCATGTTCGCCTTGACCTCTAACTTGGTTAACAAGCGCATTAAGTAATGCTTTAAATATATATTATTTCCTTGAAACAATCATGCTTCAATAATTACATACCGATCGAGGGAGGAAATAAGGATGAAAAATTACCTGGAAAAACATAAACAAGTGGGGTTGCTAAAAGTAATGGAGGACAAATCAAAGAGAATCCCAGCCAAACGAGTAGATATTGTTAGCTTAAAGTTAATTAAAGAATCAAGTCTACTATACAAGGAAAGAATAATTAGTTCACCAGAAGATGGTCGGAAATTGATGGATAAATTTTTAAAAGATGCAGATCGTGAGCACTTTATTGTTATTTCACTAAACACAAAAAATGAACCTGTTAATATTAACGTGTGTCATATTGGTAGTTTGAATGCTTCCATTGTCCACCCGAGAGAAGTCATGAAAACTGCTATTCTTTCTAATGCCGCTTCTATTTTAGTTGGGCATAATCATCCTTCAGGAGACCCGTTAACCATAGTATAATAAATAATAGTAGTTAAAGTAGTTTAAGAGGAGATATTAAAGGGATATTTTACTTTAAATAAAAATTAACAAGGTTTATAATTTGTAGTAGTTAAAGTATTTAAAGAGGTGGGAACATGTGAAGGTTCAAAGGATAGAAGTGGAGAATAAGCCGTATCCATTGTATTTATTACTAGATAAAGAATACCAGCTAATAGAACCAGTAATGAAATTTATTAAATACTTAGATAATACTGGTAAGTCTCCTAATACCATTAAGGCATACTGCTATCATTTAAAGTTGCTGTACGAGTTCATGGAACAGAGAGGTGTTATTCTTAATGATATTAACTTTGAGTTGTTAGCAGACTTCGTAGGTTGGTTGAGATATCCTTCAGCATCAAATGTAATTGATCTTCAGTCAAAAAAAGCCATAAGAGAAGAAACGACAGTGAATACAATTTTAAATGTAGTTATGAGTTTTCTTGATTATTTAAGTAGATTAGGAGAATTTAAATCAATTGATGTATTTAAACAAGCAAAGGGAAGAAATTTCAAAGGATTTTTACATCATGTTAATAAGGGTAGATACCAAAAGAATGTCTTAAAGTTAAGGGTTAAAAAGAAACAGATAAGAACATTGAGATCAAAGGAAGTTAAGCAAATTATTGATGCTTGTCATACGAAAAGAGATAAATTAATTTTAATGCTTATGTATGAGGGTGGTTTAAGAATCGGTGAAGTGTTATCGCTTAGGCTTGAAGATATTGTCACTTGGGACAATCAAATCCATTTAACACCTAGAGATGTTAATGTTAATGAAGCTTATATTAAATTAAGGAAGGAAAGAACAATACATGTGAGTAAAGAACTTATGTCACTTTATACAGATTACTTGATATATGAGTATAGTGAGGAATTGGAGCATGATTATGTTTTTATTTCCTTAAAAGAAGGCTATTTTGGGAAACCACTAAAGTACCAAAGTGTTCTTGATCTAGTTAGAAGAATAGTTAAAAGGACTGGAATAGAATTTACATCACATATGCTTCGCCACACTCACGCAACGCAGCTAATTAGGGAAGGATGGGATGTTGCGTTCGTTCAAAAGAGATTAGGTCACGCACATGTTCAGACAACGTTAAATACCTATGTTCATCTTTCAGATCAGGATATGAAAAATGAGTTTAATAAATACCTCGAGAGAAAGGAGCATAAGAAATGAATGCTTCTAGTAAAAGGAAAATTATTAGTCAGAGTGAGATTAGCAAAAAAATAGCTGTAATGAATGAAGAAATGCAGGGGTTTTGGGCTAATAATAGTTGGGATATAAGAAAATGTCCACATCCTTCTGCCATAGAATTAAGTAAGAATCCTGCTTTAAGGAATCGTTGGGTTCGTTTTGAACGTGTTAAAAATCTGTGGTTAAGAACAGAATTGAAATATTTTTATTTTTACCATTTAAACAATGGAATATGGAATGCAAAAACTGTCTGGATTAGAAAAGGAACAGTAATTAATAAAATGTTAGATTTCTTAGATTTAAAGTATCCTAGCATTACTTCAATTACTGAAGTTCCTATTGAAAAAGCAATGACGGAGTATAGAACTTATTTGACAAAACGGGGTGTTAGAATTACCACTACTAATTATAAGATTACTGCTAATCAAGAAAAAACACCTGTAAAAGCTAATTCCTACTATGTTACTAATCTAAAACAATTTATGGAGTTTTATGAGAACTTTTATTTTGATGGAGAGGAGTGGGATAAAGACGTTTGGGATAGACGTAACTTACCTTTGCCAGATGATAAGGTTAACCCAACACAATATGAATATACAATTAACTTTAAAGGGTTTCGGAATACATATTTTAAACAACTTGTAAAAAGATATTGTAAGTTGAGATTGAACGTGGATAGCTTTTCCTATGTAAGTGATATTGCCCAAAGACTTAAAGAGTTCTTTAATTTTCTGGACATGAAATTTAAACAAGTTCAGAGAGTACACCAATTAACGAGAGTGGAAATTGAAGCATATTTAAGTGAACTAAACATGATGGGAATAAAACCTAGTACAATAACTGGGAGGATCTCTATATTGGAAGGACTATTTAGTACCCTTCTTAGGCTAGAATGGGATGATGTTCCTTCCAAAATATTAATTTATTCTGAGGACTATCCGAAAATACCAAGAGCAAAACCACGCTTTATAGATGAATTCGTCCTAGAGCAATTGAACAGTCATCTTGATAAATTACCCGAATATATAGCTACGATGACTATGATTGTTCAAGAATGTGGAATGAGGATAAGTGAATTGTGCACCTTGAAAAAAGGCTGTCTATTAGAGGACAAAGATGGAGATTTCTTTTTAAAGTATTATCAATGGAAAATGAAAAAGGAGCATATAGTTCCAATATCTAAAGAGGTAGCTTTACTTATTAAAGTTCGGGAAGATAAAGTTTCAGAGGAATTTCCAGATAGTGAATACCTCTTTCCAAGAAAAGATGGATCGCCATTAAAACAAGAAACATTTAGAGGTGAGTTAAATAAATTAGCTTATGAGCAAAATATAGTGGATAAATCAGGTGAGATTTATAGATTCCATGCCCATGCCTTTCGCCATACAGTAGGAACAAGAATGATTAACAACGGGATGCCCCAGCATATTGTGCAGAAATTTTTGGGGCATGAAAGCCCAGAAATGACAAGCAGATACGCTCATATCTTTGATGAAACTCTAAAAAATGAATTTACTAAATTTCAGGAAAAACTGGTTACCAATAATGGAGATGTGCTTGATCTAGATGAAGATAATGAAGTCGATGATGTAGAGCTTCAATGGTTCAAGAAAAATATAAATGCACAAGTGCTTCCAAATGGTTATTGTAGATTGCCAGTAGTAGCAGGTGGTTGTCCACATGCGAATGCATGCTTAGATTGCACTCACTTCTGTACCAGTAAGCAATTCTTACCACAGCACGAAGAACAGTTAGAGCGTACAGAAGAGTTATTAGCCATAGCTAAGGATAAACAATGGCAAAGACAAGTAGAGACTAATAGCCGTGTTAAAGAGCGTTTAGAACAAATCATTGGAAGTTTGACGGGGTAATTATCAATGGATAAACAAGTTAGAAATACAACAGAAATTGTACGTTTGGCGAAGCAGAAATCAAAAAAGACAAGGGAAAAAGTAGACAAAGCGATTTCTAAATTTTCGATTGAAGGTAAAGTTATTAATTTTAATTCAATAGCAAAGGAAGCTAATGTTTCTAAATCATGGCTTTATAAGGAACACGATATTAGGCAAAGAATCGAATCCCTTCGTGAGCGTCAAATAACAGCAAATGTAGTCTCAAAACCCAAGAAAAGTTCTCGTTCGGAGGAAATCCTTATTAAAACCTTAAAAAGAAGAGTAATGGAATTAGAAAAAGAAAATAAAAAATTACAGAACCAAATTCAAAAATTATATGGAGATCTGTATAATAAAGAATAATTATTAATCTGTAGACAAATTGTGAAAGGATGTACTTAAACGCTAACGGTCAGCTTTATTGAACAGTAATTTAAGTATATGTCCAATCTAGGGTAAGTAAATTGAGTATCAATATAAACTTTATATGAACATAATCAACGAGGTGAAATCATGAGCAATTTGATTAACGGAAAAATACCAAATCAAGCGATTCAAACATTAAAAATCGTAAAAGATTTATTTGGAAGTTCAATAGTTGGAGTATATCTATTTGGTTCAGCAGTAAATGGTGGTTTACGCATTAACAGCGATGTAGATGTTCTAGTCGTCGTGAATCATAGTTTACCTCAATTAACTCGAAAAAAACTAACAGAAAGACTAATGACTATATCAGGAAAGATTGGAAATACGGATTCTGTTAGACCACTTGAAGTTACGGTTATAAATAGGAGTGAAGTTGTCCCTTGGCAATATCCTCCAAAAAGAGAATTTATATACGGTGAGTGGCTCAGGGGTGAATTTGAGAATGGACAAATTCAGGAACCAAGCTATGATCCTGATTTGGCTATTGTTTTAGCACAAGCAAGAAAGAATAGTATTTCTCTATTTGGTCCTGATTCTTCAAGTATACTTGTCTCCGTACCTTTGACAGATATTCGAAGAGCAATTAAGGATTCTTTGCCAGAACTAATTGAGGGGATAAAAGGTGATGAGCGTAATGTAATTTTAACCCTAGCTCGAATGTGGCAAACAGTGACTACTGGTGAAATTACCTCGAAAGATGTCGCTGCAGAATGGGCTATACCTCTTTTACCTAAAGAGCATGTAACTTTACTGGATATAGCTAGAAAAGGCTATCGGGGAGAGTGTGATGATAAGTGGGAAGGACTATATTCAAAGGTGAAAGCACTCGTTAAGTATATGAAAAATTCTATAGAAACTTCTCTCAATTAGGCTAATTTTATTGCAATAACAGGTGCTTACTTTTAAAACTACTGATTTATTGATAAATATTGAACAATTTTTGGGAAGAATAAAGCGTCCTCTTGTGAAATTAGAGAACGCTTTATTACTTTAATTTAGTGAAACAATTTGTAACTATTGAAAATAGAAAGAAATTGTTCCTTCGATAGTTTATTAATATTAGTGACATTTGCATGCTTCAAAGCCTGTCGGAATTGGTTTTTAGTGAAAAGAACACGATATTCACGGTTTACCCACTTATAAACAAAAGATCGATACTTTTTGTAGTCCTTCTTTGAAATCAATGGTTGATGTCGTTCAAGAACAATCAATACAGAGTCTACACTTGGCTTAGGATGAAAATATAGTGGTGGTACTTTTTTGAGCATTTTTATATCCATCTCCACCATTAATAGTAAACCCAAAGCTCGTTGCAGATTTTGCAATCTTTTCGCAAATCCCTTCTCAACGATAAGATAGCTATATTTAGCCTGACTTTCAAAGGTAATTCTTTTGACAATATCCGTACTGATGTTATAAGGAATATTACCAAATATCTTATAGTTTATATGTTTTGGGAAGGAAAATTTTAGAATATCCGTTTGAATCACTTTTATATTCTCAGAGGGGTTTACCGCTTCTTTAGTCACTTGACATAAGCCTCCATCAATTTCTATAGCAGTAACTGATCGACTCATTTTGACTAGCTCTTTGGTAAAATGTCCTTTTCCTGATCCGATTTCTATTACGTTGTCTTGTTTACTGATATTCGTGTGATTCAATATTTCTTTTACATGCTTTTTAGAAGTAATAAAATTTTGCGTGTCTTTAGGGTTTTTCTGGTTAATTATAATCTTCTCCTTACTGGTTATAATGAACTGACATTAAGCGTTCATTATAACCAATTAATTTTGATTTGGTTGATAACGAACTTTATTAATAACAAATATAGAAAAAGTACCCATACTTTTATCTCCTTTCCATTTTTTTCATTATGAATGAGATAAAGTAATTTCTACTACTGCGATACTGGTGCACATAATTGAAACCTCCTTATGTAACTGAATATGATTGTATCATCTTTTCATTTTAGAATAAACCTTTATATGTAATTTTGCACTTGACACTTCAGATGGACGTTTTCTTCAAAATAATATGTTTTGAAACTTGATAAGAGAAGCCACTGTCTTTACTAAAAAGTAAAGGCTGCGATAAAGGACAGTGACTTTAATAAAGTTGCACTGTTGTATTGTCTTTGGATAAAATTGTCTAAAGGGAAGTTTTATCCCCAACGAAAAAACATCTAAAGTGGTAAGTAATGAAAGAATGTCGATAAAGTAGGAATGGGGGATCTTTTTGAATACAATAGAATCACAGTTTGATAAGGTTGCAGAAGATTACGATTTCGTGAATGAGCTTTTGAATGATTATTCATTCTTTGTGTCTAATATGTCTCCAAAGAAAGGCAGAGCATTAGATATCGGATGTGGCTCGGGTTTGTTAGTGGAGAAATTAGCAAGTTATTATGATGAAGTGGTAGGGATTGATATTTCTAATCAAATGCTCGATCTTGCCAAATCTAAACGTCAACTAACAAATACGGTCTATCTGAATATGAATGCAGAACAACTTAATTTTAATGAGAAGTTTGATTTTATTGTAAGCCGAACAACCTTTCATCATTTGGATGATATAGCCAGCGTAATACAGCAAATGAAGGAACTGTTGAATGAGGAAGGAAGAATAGTTATTCTTGATAATGTATCTGAAGTCGAGACACCGCCTACCTATGTTTATAAATTAGGGGCAATCCAAGAGTTTTTACCGCATTGTTTCAAATTTGGAATAAAAAATGCGATTAGAATTTATAATCACAACACATCTAAATCATGGCTTGAGCATTTAGCTTCAGATAAGTACCTATCTGAACAAAATTATTACGATTTATATGAAAAGTTGTTGCCTGGATGCCAATTCCATAAAATGGGTTGGGCAATGGGGGTTGTCTGGACAAAATAACTTAAAGCTGTGGCTTTGAAAAGTTGAATTTGTGATTGTTTTCAGAGCTATCGGGTGCTTTAGTATAAATAACAATGAATAAAAAATCAGCCTGTATCTTATGTTACTATTAAGTAATTTAAGATACAGGTTTTACTATTTTTGAAATAAGTACCTTCCACTTCAAATACATGTATTCAAAGTGAAAGTATTGATTTAAATGATTCTTTTGTAATTTACTCTTGATAAGATCCTACGCCAAGTAATGAAGATATTCAAGTGACAAAGAGACTTGTTGAGGCAGGGAAACTTATGGGAATCGATATACTAGATCATATTGTGATGGGAGATGATAGCTTTGTCTCACTCAAAGAAAAAGGCTACATGTAAAGTCGAAATTTACGATGTTGTTTGGTTTACAGAAGAGCTGTCAAAAAGGTTAAACAAGACGATTAAGGTAAATGAAATAGGTTACGAATCAATCTTACTTGAACATGATGAGGTAGACGAAGATATGATTCCATCACATCATCTAAAAGCATTACCGAATCCATTTCTAGCACATTCTTTCATCTATGATGAAGAAGAAGGATATGAATGGATTTGTGTTGTTGTAACAGATGAATCTAATCAATCTAAGCATTATGAATCATGGTTTAAAAATAGTGAAAAAATTAAATAGGAGGTCCATATTATGAAAGTCATTCGAACCATGGCAGATGTTCAATCATTAAAAGATGATGGACATCTGCCTTCTTTTTATATTGAGGAGATTTACAACCAGTTTCTAGGTACCTACGAAGCAGTGGCAGAGAGTGAAAAGATTGATGACTTTTCACTTGACCCCAACGCATGCATTTACCACTTTGACAGAGAAAGTGATTTAGAAATGCTCGTAGGACTTACAGGAAATATCGAGTACGTTGACGTAGAAATCATCGATGGGACGAAGTTTTTCCGTATCGGCGTCATGCAGGACCATGAGATGTCAATCATTTACTTTTTAGAAAATACATTACCTTACCGAACTGAAAAATGGTTAGAAAATTAGGAGGAAAAAATGTTTAATAAAAATACGAATCGATATATTACAAGAGCGATTAATGATACTATCCTCCCTGAAATCCAAAAGATATTATGGGATTTAATTGATGAACAACGAAAGGAACATTCAGAGTTAGATTATTTACAAGTGTTCGAATTAAGGGAGAAGCATAGAACACAGCATATTATTCACAAACAAGAGATACCAAATAGACAATTAATATGGATTTTCCCATTAAAGCATACAGAACCGATTAACGAGACAGTATGGTGTATGGATCATGAGGAATATCAAATGATGCTACTTCCAAGTGATTACTAGGGGGCGATTCACATTGGATAGAAAGGAAATCTTAAAAGAAATTGTCATTGGAATACTTGGTTCAATTCTAACAGTTTTAACTAAGAGTAGATGACAACAAGAAAAGACACTCTAATAGTCGAGTGTCTTTTCAACAATTTCCCCACAACTACATCCAATCATATATTAAAGAATAACCATTTTTATTATTATCTAAGAACGCTTCGAAAGCGTCAATGTTCCATGATTTGCGTTAGTAGTTGGGTTATTAAAATAATAACCAGTAATCGAATCATTGGTTATTTCTAGACTCCCATAGCCACGATGATTACTCATACCTTCCTTGTAAGCCTGAGGACTTTTGTCATTATAATAAGAATACATGAGTTTAATTCCTCCACCACTGTTAATTTTCAGTGACGTAGTGTAACTTGATGACGTAGAATAATTGAACTTTCCTCTAATACATATCTTTGACCATGTTTGCTCAATAATCAAAACAGCTGGAAATTCTTCCTTAAAATCATGATAAGAAGATTTGAATTCTCCTTCCCAAGTCCCATTTAAATTGGGCGTTTGAACTAATCCAAGCATTTTGAAAATCTTCCATTTCCAAATGCATTTATCGAATATGGCGTATAAGGCACCAAATACTCCTATTGCTGCGATTGACACGGTGAATTCTATGAAAGGAATAGTCATTATTAATGCATTTAAAAAAGAACTAATTCCCCCAGAAATAAGAATGGATATCACTGCTAACCAAAAATAAACTTTATTATGTTCTACATCAATGCTGTATTCATGCATTTTTACCACTCATTCCAAAGATTAATAGCTTGTGTAATGAATGCCCGTGCATCAATTTCATTCCACTGCTCGGGACTATATCCAAACAGATAAACCTGTTCATTTTGACATATAAATTGTGACATAGAATTCTGGTTATCATGAAGCCATTTTAGTACATTGTAAACCCTTTTAGAAATGTCTGTTTCATCATAACAATAATCAGAAACATTATATAATAAGTTTTCGACAAAATAAGATGGTACCTGGTCTTTATTTATCATGGCCTTTTCAATTAATTTCCTTTTAATGTTTTTGAATACCCTTATTGTAGGTTTATAATTCATATTAACCCGCTGATTCTTAGCAACACCTTTTGTATAGTGCTCTTTTGGATAATTAATAACTTCACGTCTTTCATTAGTTGTATAAAATTTTATACCAGGTATATATTTCCTCTCTTCAGCGCTTTTACCAAAGGAAATATATTTGCGATATTCAAAACATGGAATTACATCTGCTTCATAATTTCCGTCGTCTATTTTTATTGATTTATTACCTACTTCCACATTGTGCATTCCAAAGGAATTTTCGAGTGTTTCGATTACTTCACTTTTAAAATCGTTCCAAGTATAAGTAGCTTCGCTATACACGCTTTTGTAAATGGCTGTTTCGTATGTATCCAAATTTGATATATCCCTGAAAAAGGTAGCATCATGTTGTATAACGATATCAACATCACTATTCCCATGTATATTTGTACTATTTCTGTATGATCCTTGAAGATATATTTCAAGTTCCCCTTTTCGTTGAATCTTTGATTCCGATCCGGTAAGTTTATTTTCTATTTTTTCCCTCAGAGATTTTGGTGTTTGTGTAGCACCTTGATTCGACCAAGCTTTTAATGTTGATGCTGGTATAGACATAGTTCCCCTCCTATATTTTATATACTTGCGGCCATGCAATAAATTTAAAATCTACATTCTCGTTGCATTTTAAGCTACATATTAATAAAAGGAATTAGCTGAATACTATTTTAGCATATAATTTAAAGGTATTATACTCTTCTCGAAAGGATTGTAAGCGCTAACCGCCAAAAGCGGAGCTATGTCACATACTATACTTAAACGTATCATATGTTGAGTAAATCTACTGTTTTTATGAAAAACACAATACAAAACATATTAAATTTCTATATTTTCATTATAAAAATGGGAGTGCTTATAGAGATTTTCCGCTTTGTATTACGGAATTTGAGCCACTAAATGCGGGTGAGTAAGCTACCGTGGTTAAGGGGAAGTGAATGAAATAAAAATAAACCTAATTCATCGTAATTTTTTGCAAGGAATTAAGCCAATCATTTTATACTAAAGTACCCGTTTGTTAAATACTGTTTCTTTAGATGAAATCCCTTAACTTATGAGTGCCCATGAGACTATGTGCGCAATATTATTCTTTAAAGGGCACTACATTTATATGTAATTGATTATTTATTTGACGTAATAATTCTAATTTTTGTATTTTATCTTTATTTATTCCCTTTTGATCAGAGTAGCGACTGTAAATTGTCCAGGGTATATCTTGATAATGATAACTTAGCTCTCGAAAGTACACAGCGTCGACCTCTCCTAAAGAGTGGCCGATTATACATACTTCATTGATTTCAATATTTATATAATCTATGAAATCATTCATTTTCCTACAAAAAAAATGTGTATCTTTTCTTGAATTATTATAAAACTCACTAACTTGACTTACAATAGCTGACCCAAATTCATTGATTCCAATATCATTAGTTTCAAAGGTTGGAAAATCTTGCTCATGATTATCCTGCCCATGCCCCATTATTGGATCTATTACATCACCATGAATATGAAAAACTTTATCATGGCTTATTCCATATAATTCTTGTAACGTATTTGTATAATTAAAATTGATAAAAAATGAATCCTTAGTAAAAATATGTTTATATTTTCTTTTGGGAGGTACATTTTCTAAATTAATCGTTTCTATCCAACCTTTTACATATTCATCAAGTTTATGTAAAGAGGTAATGTGACTACTTATCACATGGTCAATTAAATGACCTTCATCCAAAGGTTCATAATCAAACTCACTATTAAAAGCCTTTCTTTCAGCCATTACAGATTCTAAAAGTATGTCTAAATTTAAATTACCTAAGTACTTTTCAAAAGAACTCCACAGTTCATAGCTATAACAAGCTACAATTTTCTCTATATTATCTATAAAAATACTTCTTTGATAATCTTCCTTTAAGTAATTTAAAAAGTCTGTATATCCTGTTTCTAGTTCATGATCAAGATCAAATCCATTTCCAATAACAAATAATTTCCCCATAAAATATCTCCTTCGGATCTTAATTAAACGTAAGCTTACTGTATGATATCTTCTAAAAAACAATTTCATTTATTTGTAAAAACACCTTAATAAATCTCAGTAGAATACTCTTCAATAATTGTGCTTATAACTATAACCGATTATTGTATAACAATGGTTTCACTTCTATAGACATGATTTAATTTTTTTCATAATATTGAATTGTCAACGCTAAACTGAACAATTAATTCAAGGTAATGGCTCGTTTGTTGTATTACCATTTTATCATATAAAATTAAGTTATTATATCTACATTCATAATATATAATGGTTCTTAATCAGAATCTAACATATAACACCAAAGCCCTATCATATGTTAATTTTATTTTTATCAATTGAAAAACCCATATGGAATAAGGGTTTCAAAACATTACAAAACAAAAAACCTCACTTAGATACACTGCGGAGAACCGTATCATAAGTAAAGGAGTTTTTTTTGAGAGTTGCCTAAACAGGGACTCTCCTTTTATTTGAAGACTTTAAGCAAGCAAAAATTTAAGTCAGATTAATATAATTTGATTTGTCAATATAAGCTAGCCAAATGAGATTCATTGATGTAACTCGGAAATATTTTCAAAGGTGTTCGATATTTTAATAATTTTCTAGGTATTTAATTTCTCTTATCAGCCTGTGCCGAAACAAACGTTTGATTGACTCGGTTAAAGTCCATTTCTTTTGTCAGCACATCTTTTCTAAGCAGGCCATTTGAATGTTCATTTAAACCACGTTGTGAAGGTGTACCAGAGTCTGCAAAGTAGATCGAGACATCATGTTAATTACACAGTGCCTTCCAATTGCTGAATTCTTTGCCACAATCAAAGGTGATGACTGAGCTCTTATGATGTAGACCGACAATTGTATCACCTTCAATCAGGATAACGTACTTGCATAAACTCCATAATCATTCTATGGTTATTGATCGTATCTTCGGAAATACGTTTGTTTTACTTAGATAAGACAACACCTCGATTAATCGATTGAAAAATAACAGGCATGAGCTTGTCTATAAAGGCGTTATGCACTTCTTTAGAAATTGCTTTATGAAATTTCTGTTCAACATCTGTTCGATCCAAACCGAGCTTGATTCGTTCTTCAATTTGTGCACCATAATCCAATATCCTTTCAAGTTCAGAATCGGTCGCTCGTATCGTTGCATGATAGGTTATCCCTGGCTCAAATATAAACGGTTGGAAGTTTATCACCGAGTGTAAATCGTTTTTCAATTGCAATCATTGTCATGATATTATCTGCGATATGATCAGATAACCTCTTTTTTTGCCATTCCGTCATCACCTTGTTTGTTGATTTTAGTGTAGCACATAGAATGTTGAGACTAAGATTACGGTAGACATCAAAAAGTCATAAATTGTAACTACAAGACAACTCTACTTATCTTTTAGTTCTTCGTAATTTAAATTGAAAGATATCATTTCTAAAATAATCCCTACTGTACATAACAGGCTCATTTAATTCATTGTAATGAATTTGTTCCATTAAGAGGACTGTTGTTTCTGGATAAACAAGTAATTGTTGACAAAGTTTATCTGTATGTAATGGCACGGTTATTTCACTATCGCTCGTTAATAATTTAATATTACATTCTTTCTCGAGAAATTCAGTTAGTGAACCATATAATTCTTTTTTCTCAAACGCATCCCCAATAAGTGATCTTGCCATGATGTTTTGCGATAAAACAACTGGTTCATTATTCGCTGTGCGCATTCTTTGATGGAAAGAAACTGGTGAACCAACTGAAATATCTAATTTTTCAGCCCAATCAGCGGTACATTCAACCGTAGTGGAGAAATCCTTTCTTTCCCCTTCTTTAAGTCCTGATTGCTTAATTAAATCGGATATTTTCGTTAATATTTCTAAACTACTGGGGATTGTAGGTAATATTTTTGTGACAAATGTACCTACCCCATGTTTTACAATAACCAGACCTCGTTCCTCAAGCTGACGGATAGCAGAACGAAATGTTTCTCGACTGACATCGAAGTGCTCTGCCATCTTATTTTCTGATGGCAGCCTTTCCCCCGGCCTGTAAATACCTTTTTGAATATCTTCCGTTATTTTATCGCTAATCAATTGATAACTAGATTTTATTTTCTTCATTATTACACCTCTATACATCTACTTATTTTAATATAAATATATCATATTTTTAAAATACTAAACAAACATAGAGCTTAAATTTACAATACTTTAGCTTTAAGTTAATACTCTCTTAATGTATCGTTGTTATTATAGATGTATAGACAACTTGGAGGTGAAAGGCTATTGACAGATTGAATAATTACTTTTCTGACTTATGTATTGTCACAGATTTAGATGGTACATTGCTCAATGATAACCAGCAAATTTCAAATCGAAATCGTCATGTGATTGAAGAATATCAAAAAGCAGGGGGAATATTTACGTTCGCAACTGGCCGGGTGCAAACATCAATTACTTCCTTTATTGAACAACTAAATATTCAATATCCGGTCATCACACATAATGGTGCACAAATTTTTTGCCCAAAAACTGGCCGTATCATTTATTCTCAATCGTTATCGCTGTGTGATTCGCTCAAAGATACTCTGGCAAAATTAGATCATGTTGAAATTATGTATTTTATTAATGAAGAAATTTACACTGATAGAAAAGGTCCGCTTATTCCATTGTTTGAGGAAAAGGAACAAATGACAGTATTGGACAAAGTGCCACCACTTCAGGGTCAAAGTATATCTAAGATAATTATTGCACATGAAAACGAAGAGGTGTTAAAGAAGGTTGAAGAACAAATTAAGGAGAAACACCCTCACCTTAGCACCACATTCTCTGAGCCGGAATATTTGGAGCTACTTTCGAATGATACATCGAAGGGAATTGCATTAAACTACTTGAGAAACCACTACAACAATAGTGAGAGAAAGGTAATAACGTTTGGCAACAACATTAATGATATTCCTTTAATTAAAGCAGCGGATATCGGAATTGCTGTTCGCAATGCTCATCAGGAATTGAAACGAGTTGCTACGAAAGTATTACATAAGACAAATCAAGAAGATGCAATTGCAGATTATATTGAAAAATTACAATTAAAAAGGAGCTAGTATAATGAGAAAGCTATTATTTGTAAGTTTGTTAATTTTACCGTTGTTGTTTGGTTGTGGAAATGATACTTCTGAAGAGGCATCTAATAAAGCAACAGAAAAAGCATCTACGGAAGTAAAGGTAGAAAGCAACGAAAGTACAGAGATTAGCTTTGACACGTATGAAACAACTGATGAGTTATATGAATTAGCGAAGGAGGAAGGGGAAGTAGTCTTTTATACTGCGACATCAGCAGGAGAGCAAGCGGGACTTGCTTTTGAAGATGCATACCCTGGCGTTAAGGTCTCTGTTACAAAAGTGAGTGACCCACAAATTCACGAAAGAATTCAGCGTGAACATGAGTCAGGTGTAAATAACGCAGATGTTATTTTTGGTAAAGGAACAAATGGATCATGGGCAAATGAATTACTTACAAATGATTATATTATGGAATATAAACCAGAGGAAATTATGAAGCATATAGATGACCCGTACAAGTCTTATAAAGGTTTACCAGTAATTTCAGAAATCATTACGATCATCTACAATACAGATCATCATGATGAGCCGCCTTTCGATAATTGGTGGGATCTAACAACAGATGAGTGGACAAGTAAAATTCTTTTTAAGGACCCACTTTCTGCACCGGATATTCAAGGCTTATTTATGACAATGGTAAAACATTCGGATGATATGGAAAAGGCGTATGAAGAAAAATTTGGAGAGCCTATAGAGCTAGACGGTACAGAGAATGCTGGTTATGAATTTATTAAACGATTATTAGACAATGACGCAATCTTGATGAGTTCGATGGGTGATACTGTTGACGCTGTAGCTGATTCAAGAGAGGATCATTCAGTTGTAGCAATTGCATCTACAACGAAATTACGTGATGTTGTGCAAAAAGATGCAGCAATTGGTATCAATATTGACCTAAAACCAAAAGTGTCTGTTCCAGGAACATCAAAATTATTTGTAACAAGTAATGTAGAGAATATAGCTGCAACAAAACTGTTTATTCGCTACTTGACAGGTGGAGAAGATGGTACTGGAGAAGGTTTTGATTCATTCAACAACCCAGGGACATTCTCTGTAAGAAATGATATTGAACAAGATGATCTTATTCCTTCTTTAGCAGAGCTTAACTTATGGGAAGAAGACGAGCAGTATTTCTACGAAAATCAAGATGAAATGCATAACTTCTTGCTCAAAATTCAGTAATTGGAGAGATATAAATGAAGATTGGAATGTCTATTCAGCAACAAGCGCTACAAAGCAATATATCTGATGAACAGAAACAAGTTTTTATAGCTGGTTTCTCTAATCTTGAAAAATATATTGATTATTTAAAATCTCTTGGTGTTACAAGTATTGAAGTACGAATATATGATCAGGAAGCTTGTTATGATGATTTCAATGAGGCAATTTCCATAATTCAAAGTAAGGGATTGAACATTACAGTTCATGGAGAATTGTTGAAGACGGTAGTCGGTAGTCAAGTAGATACTGACTACCCTTCCCTTCCTCCTCTAATTGAAAAATTGAACAATCCAACTGTTATGCCTATACATGTAAGCCAAGGCGTAGAGGAAAATATCGATTATGCCTCGAGAACAAAACAAATTTTACAAGCTTGGTCTAATGAATTAAATAAAAGTACAAATCAAGTTCAGTTTGCAATTGAAAATAATAGGATGAAAAAAGTAAACGACCCAGGAAACACGATAAAAGGTGTACTAGAGATGGTTGAAACACTAGGTCGTGAAGATGTTGGAATCTGCTTTGACATGGGGCATTATTATTCAAATATTCAACAGGGTAAGGAAGATAGCCCTTCTGTTTTAGAAGAGGATCCTTTGTTGAATGAGTTTTGTAAACATGTTGTTCACACCCATATTCATGGAATGAGCTCTGAAGGAACAACGCATTTCCCGATCAGGAAAGAAAGTGATTTACCACTTCGGTCATTTGTTCAACTGTTAGAACAGAACGATTACAAAGGAATATATAATTTAGAGTTATCATTGGATCGATGGGCTAAAGACGAAGACCCTAAGCAATTGATTGCCGAATCAATTGAATATTTACAACGGACGATAACTCTTTGTAGGAAAGGAACAAGATAGACGATGCAAAAATATGTAACACGATTTTGTAAAAAAATAAGTAATCCCATGGTTATATTGACGATTGCTATCTTGGCGTTTTTAATTTACACAATTATTCTTCCTCTGATAGAAATCCTTGTGACGACTTTAATGGACGTCAATGGTACCGAAGGGTTTTCCTTAGAGGGATGGAAGTCTATATTTGCCAGTGATATTAGTCAGGCATTACTCTATAGCCCGATGACTCAAACATTTCAAATTGGTATTTTTGTATCGATTATCTCTTTAGTTTTGGGATCACTATTAGCATGGATTGTTGTTCGAACGGATTTGAAATACAAAAAAACAATTAGTTTTTTTCTGGTTTTACCATATATGCTACCCTCTTGGTTTAATGCATTTGTCTGGTTAATCGTTTTCAAAAATGATCGTATTGGTGGGCAAACAGGGTTAGTTCAAGCCATCTTCAATATAAGTCCTCCAGACTGGCTATCTTATGGTGCAGTACCGATTATTTTATCGCTCTCAGCTCATTATTATATTTTCGCATTTTTACTAGTTGGAGCTGCGTTAAGCTCTATTAACTCAGATGTGGAGGAATCAGCAACAATACTAGGAGCTAAAACGTGGGGAATCCTCAGAAAAATTACCTTCCCCCTTGTAATACCAGCAGTCGTCTCCGCTTTTATTTTGATATTTTCAAAGTCAATAGGTTCTTTTGGTGTACCAGCATTGCTAGGCTTACCTGTCCGATATTATACGCTATCGACAATGATTTATAGCAATATTTCAACTGGTCAACAAGTGACTGGCTACATTCTTAGCCTTGTCCTCATCGTAAGTGCGATTGTCGTTATTTGGATGAATCAAAAGGTAATTAGTCGCAGAAATTACATGACGATTAGCGGAAAAGGTTCGAAACAAAAACTGATTAGTCTAGGGAAATGGCGCATCCCAACTACTATTGCAATTTGGCTTTTTATCTTTTGTTTAAGTATTCTACCAGTTCTATTATTAGGAATACAGACACTTTTACTTAGAGATGGTGTTTATAGTCTCGATAATTTAACACTACATTATTGGATTGGACAATCTGATCCAACGATAGGAAATGGAATTCAAGGTGTCTTTCGAAATAGTCGGATTCTCAGTGCCTTTAAAAACACAGTTGTGGTCTCGTTTTTTGCAGCATTAATTGCAGCGATTATTGGATTGGTTATTGGATATTTGATTACGAGAAACAAAGAAAAGTGGCAATTTCGTTTAATGGACCAGCTTTCATATTTACCAATTCTAATTCCTAGTATTGCGTTTTCAGCTATTTACTTATCTATGTTTGCAAAACCAGGTGTTTTCTTACCGTCGCTTTACGGTACAATTTCTATCCTAATCCTGATTACAGTTGTCAGTGAATTACCACTCACGACAAGGACTGGAACAAGTTCAATGATTCAAATTAGCAATGAACTGGAAGAAGCGGGTAGTGTTCTTGGTGCTTCATGGATCACGCGATTTAGGCGAATCATTATGCCTTTAAGTAAAAAGGGGCTGCTAAATGGATTTATTCTCGTATTCATTAGTGCGATGAAAGAACTTGATTTGCTAATCATGCTTGTAACACCAAAAACAATGACATTAACAACTTATACGTTTGACCTGCAAGAACAAGGATATACACAAACAGCAAATGCAGTCGTTTTAATTATCGTCATATCTATTATTCTTGTGTATACACTTGTAACAATATTTGGAAAAATAGATATAACGAAAGGAGTCAGTAAATAAATGGGAACAATCGTAGTGAATAATATTCATAAATATTTTGATGAATTTCATGCTTTAAAAGGGATTGATTTAACGATTGAAGACGGTGAATTCATGACGTTGTTAGGTCCTTCTGGATGTGGAAAAACAACTTTTCTTCGTATTTTAGCAGGCTTAGAAGAGGCAAGTGACGGAGAAATAAAAATTGACGGTAGAGAAGTTGTCTGTGTATCGAATCAAGTTTCTCTTCCGACATCAGATCGAAATTTAAACCTTGTATTCCAAAGTTATGCACTTTGGCCTCATTTAACTGTGTTCGAAAATATTGCATTTGGACTTGAGATTAAAAAAATGCCAAAAGAGATGATTAAACAAAAAGTAGCTGAGACCTTGGAGCGACTGCAGATTGGTCATCTTAGCAGTAACTCACCAAGTGAATTATCTGGAGGCCAGCAACAACGAGTAGCTATTGCCCGGGCAATTGTTACAGAGCCTGAAATATTACTTTTGGACGAACCGTTATCTAATCTTGATGCAAAGTTACGCATTGAAATGCGAGGTGAGTTAAAAAGGCTGCATCATGATCTAGATACGACCATCGTTTATGTCACGCATGATCAAGTAGAGGCTCTAACACTCTCAACGAGAATTGCGGTCTTTTTTGAGGGTAATATAGTTCAAGTGGATACACCCCAGAAATTATATAATAGTCCAAAAGACTTACGTGTAGCACAATTTATCGGAAATCCAATTGTAAACTGTGTAGAAGCAACTGTAAATGATGACCAAATGGAAATGATCAGCCCACTTAACACTTATAGATATGATTATAAAATTGGATTAGAAGAAGTGACTCTAGCGACTAATCCAGAAAATATTCACATTGTTAGTGAATCTGAACCTGGTGCAATTGTATCAGAAGTATATTCTGTATTACCAGCCGGATCCGAAACCTATATTCAAGTGCAACTACAAGAAACAAATGAGATACTAACCATAAGAGAAATTGGTGAGGTTATGTATGAGATCGGTAGTAATGTTTGGATTAAACCTAATTTGGAAAAAATGCATGTTTTTAATCCAAAAACAAATGAGAAAATTCTAGTTGAACTAGATTTAAGAGTACCTGTCAACGTTTAACGCTGTTTAGTGAAGTATCAAAGAATAATTAAGTTTTCATTGTTGAATCAATTTCATAAGAAATAAAATTGATAAACCTAACCTGAATTATTCATAGCTAAATGAATTTCATAATTCGAAAATATAGACAGAAACACGAATGATTACAGATAAAATCATCAAGCCATACGTAAATAAGTAAGCTAATTTAAGTGATTGGAACGGCGGGTGGCGACTCCAGCGGGAAAAGCACGAGTCCGAAGACCCCGCAGGAGTGGTTTTCTCCGAGGAGGCTAAGGCCGTGCCCGCGGAAAGCGTCCACCCAGAGTGGAAATCACGGACCTTAGCTCGATCATAGTTATTCGTGTTTTTGCACTCACTAAGCAATTATGAAATTGATTCAGGTAACAACATTAAAAAGTCTCATGGATGCGCTCAAGGGACCTTTTAATGTTACAAGTTGTCGATGGCAATGGTCGTATTGCTAGACTTCTAATAAATTTGGAGTTAATGAAAGCTGGCTACCCGCCCATCATTATTTCAGTAGAAAAGTGTTTGGCTTACTACAATGCACTTAATAAAGCCCATATAATAGAAAGTCATGAGGATTTTATCGATCCTGTCTCAATAAAAGTAGAATCCTCATTAGATTTGTATTTAAGTGCGATTTAAAACCGCACTTAGATACATTGCGATGAACCGTACCATAAGTAAATGAGGTTTTTAAAAAGAACGACTAAAGTCGATTGAAATAAAATATTTCGGATAATAATAGCCCTTGGAAAACATGTTATAATAAAAGTAATCAAGACATACATTAGCCGAGGTGATTAATGATGGGTTCATTAAGCGAAAGTATGAAAGAGGAACTTTTAAATGCACTAGATAATAAAAATGAGATGATGTTTGTATCAGAAGGGAAGCTGATCTCTCTTGAAGTTCATGATGACACTTCAACAAGTGAGCTACCTGATGATTTATCGCAGGAGATCAATGAGTACCAGGAACTGAAAGAGTCGCTTCAGCGGTATTCTGACAACCCTAACATGAAGCGATATACCGCAAAGGAGTTAAAGGAGCTGCGGTATGAACAGAGAAGATAATCATGTATTTTCAATTCATTTTACAGAAGAGTTTAATAAATGTTTAGATAAAATTCAAGCCTTCTTTTCTGATCAAGGAGAAGATGTACTTGAATGGTGGTTTTTAAAAGAAGATAATATGATTGATGAAATAAATCGTCTGTTATCTTCTTTTCCATATGCAGGGAAGGAAGTTGAGCATGGTGAATTCAAAGGCTTCCGCTGTTTAACATATGGAAAGAGCCAACATCGAATGTTAAATTATATAGTTTTTTATAAGGTTTATGAAAGTGATAAAATCATTGATGTTATTAATATTTTACCGTCTCGATCAAAGCGAGGGCGAATAAGATAATTCTGATATTTAATTTAAACATTAAGGATTTCGATATGAAGCATCGTGGAGAACCACACCATAGATAAGTAAGTTTTTGGAAAATATAAGAATTCTATATGAGGATAAAAAGAAATAAAAAACGTAAGCATATTGGTAACAACCAACATGCTTACATTTAAATTTTCGAAACTTATTTTGCGCGCTTAACTTCAATCCGGTAGCCATCAGGATCGGTTACAAAGAAATAACTTGGTGTACCGCCTGAAAGTCCTCTTAATTCACCTGTCTCATATTTAGAAGCTTTACATATTTCATGCATTTTTTCTAAATCATTGACAGTGACACCTAAATGACTGAAGCCATTCCCAACCTCATAAGGATCGGCATCGTAATTGTAAGTGAGTTCAATCTGTACGTTAGAGCCAGGAGAATTGAGATAAATTAAATCAAACTTATCTTCAGGAAATTCTCTACGACTGGCAATTTCAAAATCAAACAGATTCGTATAGAAATCTAAAGTAGCATCAATATCTCTGACACGCAGGCAAATCTCAACAAGTACTTGGTTCATAATATCATCCTCCAAATAATTTCTTCTCTTAAGTCTAGCATGAATAAATCAAATACGCATGTATTTAAACTGTGTTGGTTCTTTCAAATTTATGCTTACTCTATATCTATTTCCATATCTTTATAGTAATACTTCATATCTCTATCATTAATTTGTCGCATTACTTTGCACGGATTACCAACTGCGACGACGTTGGCTGGTATATCTTTTGTAACCACACTGCCAGCACCGATCACTGTATTATCCCCAATACTGACACCTGGAAGGACGACTGAGTTTGCCCCGATCCAGACATTATTTCCGATCTGAATGGGGACATTGTATTGTGCATTCTTGCTCCTTAACTCTGGATGGATTGGGTGCGTCCCAGCAGAAAGTGTAACATTTGGCCCGAACATGACATTGTTACCGATAAAGATATCACAATCATCAACGATCGTTAAATTGAAATTAGCGTATACATCATTGCCGAGGTGTACGTTTTTCCCTCCCCGAAAACAGAAATATGAAGAAGCGAATGAACTATTTGATGGAAGAAATAGTTTTTCTAAAACAGATACAGACGCTACCTTCATGTGCATGAAAGAAGATCCAATGAAAAATCGTGAATTGAAACCTGGTTACAATCTTCAGGTAGCTTCTAGTAATCAATATGTCATTGACTTTGATATTTTTCCGAACCCAACAGATACGCGTACACTTATTCCGTTTCTAGACTCGATTCAAACACAAAGCTAAAGAGAATTTGGAGAGCACACCTGGAAAAGAAATCTATGCACAACGTAAGATTGACATAGAGACCGTTTTTGGTCGCATGAAAGGTGTATTTGGTATGCGCAGAGCGCATGTGAGAGGTAAACAAGAAGTACATAATGATATAGGTATCATGCTTATGAGCATGAATTTAACAAAATTAGCAATCGAAGCAAGAAGACAAGCAGAAGCTTCTCGGAGTTCTTCAATCAAAAATATAAAATGCGATAAAACAATCAGAATTCTGATTGGTTTATCGCATTTTTACTATTTAGGGCGACTTAATTCCCAGCCCCTTAGTCGGTCTGATTAGATTTAAGATTGTTAAAATCAATGATTGTTGTGATTGTAAAATTATCTTTGGAAACTTTGAATAAGCCATTTTTCGAGGCAATTAGAAAACCGTCGTCATAATGTCTGCTTTCAAAGTCTAATTTTTCAACCCTTAACTCTAAAGGGATTTCGATAAAGTTATCTGCTAGTGATTGCTTTAATCCAAATAGATTACCATCTTTTAAACCTAAGGCATATAAAGAACCATCCGCTTCCTGACCCATTACTTTATGAGAATCATATCGTTTTGTCTGGTTACTAAATTCTGTTTTCAGAACGGAATGCTCAAGTATTTGGTTGGTCAATACATAGGACATTGTATTGACTTCTGTCTCACCCTGACTATGAAATAATGCTGAGTTAGCTGTGTTGTGTTCATGAGTCATTGATTCATCCGCTAAGATAGCATTAAAATACTGACGGAAATCTGAAATCGATTGTAGTTTCATCATTGTCTCTATATGATTATTTTGTTGTTCAATCGTTAATATCTCCCAATCGTGATTGCGTACCATATGCTGAATACTGTCTTGTGGCATTTCATAATTAGTTTCTGTTGTTAGAAAATGTACTGTATTTTGAATAGTCGAATGCGAATGTTTAATAAGATAGTCCCCAACTAAAATAGGATCCCAATCGGCATTTGCTAATTCCGGCTCCAATGTAACGGGTTCGAGCGTTTCAATATGATAGCTAAAGAGATGCTCGTCGCTCCAATCATGTAGATAGAGTTTATTATCAACTACACCGATAACTTTTTCAAAAGCATCTATAGGTAACATATATAAAATCAATTGATTTTTTAGTGATATGCTAATGAGTGCATCTTCTGATCTTCCGTCATACCCTTTATACCGAAGATTTACTAAGGCGATTTCATGCGTCGGACTGAAATGGATACTATCTACCTTGGTCACTTCAGAAGCGATATCTTCAAAAGAATAATCCAGCTCAGTAAGTGTTTCGACTTCATCCTTCTTTTCTTCACCCTGTAATGCTTTTATTTCAAGCTCGATTTTGGCTAACTGGTCTTTGTATAGCTTTTCAGTCGGATCGAATTCAATTTTTTCTTGTAACGTTGATCGTTCTTGATAAAGCTCGGCTAGTTTATGTTTTGTTTCATCTCTTATAATAACGAACTCACTCGGCGCATGAGCCATATATCGCAAGGTGAAATGTTCTCCAGAACTCGGATAACGCACACTATTTGAAATAGGATATACATTAAAGTCGCTTGTTTTAAATGAAGTCTCAATAATTTCATCCGCTTCATTTCGGAAGATAACATGGTGTCTGTATACTTGTCTCTCGTTATAAATTTCTGGGATTGATTCAATGGACACAACCTGACCATTGGTTTCAACTCCAAAATAATATATCAATGGGTTTGTAATATAACTAACGAACACGAATGACATGGCAATTGGAAAAAGTAAGATTAGAAGTGCCGATGCGTGAAATTTAGGTTTAGTTTTTGAACGTCTGAAATACTTCTGATAAAGGCCAAGAATGGCAGCTGAAATGACAACTAATGTAGCGGATGCTAACGGATTATTTAATAGAAAAACAATATAAGCAATAATTTGTCTCATTTGACCCCTCCTTACCTAAATTATATAAGACAGATAAGGATTAATCTCTTTTTATGACGAAATTTACGTATATTTAACATGTCTAAAATTAGTTGTGATTATACAGTTCAGTAATAAAATAAAAGAACAACTAATGCTAGTGTTTTCTGTGCTATAATAACTAACCGTAGGGTGCTCCATTCAGTCACTTTTTTGAGCGATTAATAAAATCTGAATTTGGAGCCTTTTTTGGTAGATAAGAAAGTATAACAACTTTCTTACTACATAAGTGCAACTAAAGCATTCACCTAAAGGCTTGGCGAATGCCAAGTTTTCTAATGATAAATTTTTAATAATTATGCACAACGAACATACAACAAGAATGATAGTTTTTAAATTAGCGAGGAGCATTTGAATGGAAAAGAAACAATCGATTTATGATTTTACCCAGGCGGATTTAACAGATTGGTTTGTTAAGCAAGGGGAGCAGAAATTTCGTGCGAAGCAGGTTTGGGATTGGCTTTATGTGAAACGGGTAGACAGTTTTTCAGAAATGACAAATTTAAATAAGCAAACACGTGAGTTACTAGATCGTCACTTTACGATCCAAGTGTTAAAAGAAGAGATTAAGCAAGTATCTAAAGATGGTACGATCAAACTATTGTTTAAGCTGGCAGATGATCACTTGATTGAAACGGTATTGATGCGTTTTTCATATGGTTTATCGGTCTGTGTGACAACACAGGTTGGCTGTAATATTGGTTGTACGTTTTGCGCGAGTGGTCTACTTAAGAAGCGTCGTGATCTAACGAGTGGTGAGATTGTTGAGCAAATCGTCAGTATCCAGAAGTATTTAGATCAACAAGGTAAAGGTGAAAAAGTCAGTCATATTGTTGTGATGGGGATTGGTGAGCCGTTTGATAACTACGATCATACGATGAATTTTTTAAGAACGGTCAATGATCAAGATGGTTTGTCAATTGGGGCTAGACATATTACGGTTTCTACGAGTGGTTTAGCTCATAAAATTAGGGAGTTTGCTGATGAGCAGTTACAGGTTAATTTGGCTGTTTCGCTTCATGCGCCGAATGATGAGTTGCGGACAAGCATTATGAAAATTAATCGTGCTTTTCCAATTGAAAAGCTTATGGCTGCGGTTGATTACTATTTGGAAAAAACGAATCGGCGTGTCACGTTTGAGTATATTTTACTGAAAGGTGTCAATGACCGGAAAGAAGAGGCACTTCAACTGGCAAAACTATTAAAAGATAAGCGCCACTTATCGTATGTGAACTTGATTCCATATAATCCAGTTGAAGAACATAACCAATATGATCGCAGTGAGAAAGAGGCGATTGTCGGTTTTTATGAGGTGCTGTTAAAAGAAGGAATTAATTGTGGGGTTCGTGTTGAACAGGGTTCTGATATTGATGCAGCGTGTGGTCAATTAAGGAGTAAGCAAATGAAAAAGAATGCGTAATTGCTAAAATATCTAGGGGGAATTTTTGTGAA
Source organism: Bacilli bacterium (assembly GCA_012838505.1). Taxonomy (GTDB): domain Bacteria; phylum Bacillota; class Bacilli; order Bacillales; family Amphibacillaceae; genus Amphibacillus. The sequence continues at coordinate 49,070 of DUPD01000051.1, forward strand.
GAGAAGTTATCGTTTAATTGGTATTGTGTTGTTGATGTTGGTATTAGCTGCCTGTGGTGGAGCAGATGAGGAAGCTGTGGCTGTCGAGGAGCCTGAGACAGAGACGGAAGCGGGAGCACCTGTGGAGGAAACTGACGAGGTTGAAGAAGTTGAGGAATTTAAACCTTTAACGAATCAAGAGATAGAGAAGATTGTGATTAATAACTTGGATCAGATGGATGCAAGTCAGGATGCGTATGATTATCAGGAGACGATGGGAATTGTGAATGATTCGATTATCGATCCTGCACAAGATACGGATGAAGTGACGAAGGTTCTTGAAGCGACAAAAGAGCAGTTTAAACGTCTAGTTGCTGATGAAATACTGGATGAGTGGACGAGAAGTTATTTGGCTGATTTTTATTGGACGATGAGTCGTCAACATTTGCACAGTGATGATATTAGTGCGCGCTTTGAAGTAATCGATCAATCAGAAGATCACTTTACAGCTAGTTTTATTAGACTGGCAGATGGAGCTGGCTATTTTCCGGCGGGGACTTATCAATTAGACTATGTGAAGGAAAACGGCTATTGGGTATTCCTTGATGTTAATTTTACTGATGCCGTGCGAAAACCACTAAATATTAATATGAATGAAGTGAGAGAGTATTATAATCGATTTGATCGAACAAATGGAGAAGTATTATCGTTTTTTGAAGCGGTTGAAGAAGTAGAAGTGAATGGTGAGACCTACTTGATTTATAAAGCGTTTGATACGATTCATGCCCGAAATGTAGTCGATAGTGAGTATAATTATGAGGTGGCAATGCCGTATAATATAGAAGATTAATCGAAAGTAGTTAATGTCTAAACCTAAAGGTTTTTGATGTTCATGTTATGTTTAATAATTTCTCCAACGGTTATCTACTCTGCGCTTGGTAAGGGAATAGTGTAATTGTCGCTAAACGATAAGGCAGTACCTGTGTAAAGCGGGTACTGCTTTTTTTATTTGCAAGTTATTGCGATTTTTCTAACCAAAAATAAATTGATGTGTTATAATTTAAGCCGTTTATAGACTGCTATTTAAAGGAGCTTTATGATGAATGAAAAGCTAGATTTCAAATCAAATTTATTGATTGGTTCGTTATTGTTCGGATTATTTTTTGGCGCAGGAAATTTAATCTTTCCAGTGAAAATGGGACAATTGGCAGGTGCAAATACTTTAACGGCCACGATCGGATTTTTAATGACGGGAGTGGGTCTTCCTATTTTAGGAGTTATTGCCTCTGCACTTTCTAGAAGTGAGAGTTTATTCGAGATGGCTAGACCTGTGAATAAGAACTATTCGATCTTTTTCACTTGTGCTTTATATTTAACGATTGGGCCATTATTCGCAATTCCTCGTACGGCGACTGTTGCGTTCGAAGTAGGAGTAGCAGATTTTATTGGTGATGATTTTCTTCAAGTCGGTTTACTAATCTTCTCGTTCATCTTCTTTATCTTGACGCTCTATTTTTCACTCAGACCAGGTCGGATTTTAGATTGGGTTGGGAGATATTTAACACCAGCATTCTTAATTCTGTTATCCGTTCTAATTGTCGCCACGTTTATCAATCCAATGGGTGAGATCGGTCAATTTGAACCACAAGGAACGTATGCAACACGTCCTTTATTTACTGGGATACTCGATGGCTATCATACAATGGACGCACTTGCATCACTCGCGTTTGCGATTGTCATTATTTCAACGATCGAAAAACTAGGCGTGCATGATCCAAAAAGAAAAGCGATTGAGACATTAAAAGCTGGCGTTATTTGTTTAATCGGCATGGGTGTCATTTATGCGTCGCTAGCTTATATGGGCGTAACAAGTTTAGCTAGTGTTGGAAGCGGAGCGAACGGCGGGATCATTCTCTCGATGGTTGGTTCGCATTACTTTGGCTTTGTCGGTCAAATCTTACTCGCTGCGATAGTATTTGTAGCGTGTTTAAAAACGGCAATCGGCTTAATTACATCTTGTGCTCAGATGTTTAGTGAGATGTTTCCACGCTCGATCTCTTATAATAAGTACGCGATTGCTTTTACGCTAGTGTCGTTTGCCATTGCCAACTTTGGCCTAAACGCAATCATTCAGCTATCTGTTCCTGTACTGATGTTCCTTTATCCATTGGCGATTACGTTGATTATCTTATCATTACTGACACCGATAATTAATAAGCAAAAGGATATCTACAGGTGGACAACAGGACTGACCATTATTGCAGCGATCTTTGACTTTATTAACGCCCTACCCGATACGGTCAAAGAAAATGTCGTTTTAACGAAAATGATTAACTTTGCAAAGACTCTCTTCCCAGGCTTCGACTACGGCTTCGGCTGGATCGTCCCTGCCATGATAGGATTTATAATCGGCCTAATCATCTGGAAAGCCCGTCAGAAACATACAATGAAATAAAAAACGGCTGTAAGAAATATAGCGTTGATGACTAAAAAACAAAACTCATCAACGCTATATTTTATTTGCTTTAATAATCCCAAAACGATGTCAAAAATTGTCGAGTCGACAAAGATGAAGTCTTATTTCTAATTGTGGTAGACTAGTTTAGAGAAAGAAAGAGAAGGGGAGCAACAATGAGTGTTTTTCGAGATTTAAGAAAATATAAAGGATTACTCGCACTCGTATTTTTCCTTACGTTAGGAAATACGTTTGGTGAATTGTTTTTACCGCGATTACTCGCGTTGATTGTTGACAATGGGATAGCTGTAGAAGATGTTCAGTATGTGCTCCAGATCGGTGGCATCATGCTCATTGTGACCCTACTAACGATTTTTGTCCGTGGGTCAGCTTCTTATTTTTCAGCTCGAGCTGCCCTAGCTTATTCCCGCGATTTACGGAAGCGAATTTTTAATAAAGTCAATCATATGACGTTTGATGAAACAGAAGCATTCGGTATTTCATCGCTCATTACCCGAACGACGAATGATGTCGGTCATATCGAGCAGTTTGTTCTACTGATGATGCGTCCATTATTACGGGCGCCACTCCAATTTATCGGTGGCCTAATTATGGCATATTTAACACATCCTCGTTTGACCGGGATTGTGCTAATTAGTATGCCGATTATTTTTGTGCTGATTTATTTTGTGATTCGAGTGGTAATTCCTTATTTCCCAATGCTTCAGAAAGCTTTGGATCGAGTCAATCTCTTATTGCGTCAACGATTGACAGGGTTAAAGGTGATTCGAGCTTTTTCAAGAGATAAACAAGAAGAAGCATCTTTTGAAGAGGCGAATGATGAATACTATCAATTATCGATGAAGATTAATAATACGATGAGTACAGTCCAACCGTTATTAACTTTTGTTGTAGGTGTGACTACGGTTATTGCGGTTTATTTTGGTGCGCAGTTTATTATTGATGGCTCGATGAATATTGGTGAGTTACTCGCATTTATTCAGTATACTGCGCAAGTGATGACTGGGTTAGTCATGATTTCACGGATGTTGACGATTATTCCGCGAACGTCGACTTCAATTGCACGTGTTGAAGAAGTGATTCAGTATCCGTCACGTAAAGTTGGTGGATCAGCAAGGTTAACAGGGTCAACGCATTCAATTGAAGCGAAGGATCTCACGTTTTATTATCCTGGTGCAAATTTGCCTGCATTAGAGAAAATTAATTTCTCCTTAAAAACTGGGGAAGTACTTGGAATTATCGGGGGCACTGGTTCTGGTAAATCGACTTTCCTAAAGTTACTGATGCAGTTCTATGATCCAACTGAAGGTGAGTTATTAATTAACGGTCAACAAATCAGTCAGCTTCACACGGAGGATGTGCGTCGCCGGATGAGTTATGTGCCACAGCAAAACTTCTTTTTCTCTGAGTCAGTGCGCGGTAATATGCAGTATAGCAATCCTGACATTTCGGACGAGCAGATTATTGATGATTTAACAGTTGCTCAGGCACGACAATTTTTACCGAAAGAGCAAACTCTGGACATGCAGGTCGTTCGAGGTGGTGCGAATTTCTCTGGTGGTCAAAGACAACGCCTTGCGATAACGAGGGCGTTAGCGCGTGATGCGAGTGTCTATATTTTTGATGATTCATTTTCTGCTTTAGATTATCGAACAGACTATGAGATTAGACAGGCGCTTGAAGATCGGCTGAAAGGAGCGATGACGATTATTGTTGCCCAGCGTGTGGCGACGATTCGTCATGCGGATAAGATTCTTGTTTTAGAGGATGGGAAGGTTCAAGGTTATGGCAGTCATGATGAGTTGTTGGCTGATAATCCTGTCTACCGTGAAATTGCGGTCTCACAAGGGGAAGAGGAGGTGCGCAGATGATGGGAGAAAAACAAAAAAATTTGGGGTCGTTAAGGCGACTGTTGAATTATTTAGGTAGATATAAAGTCGTTTTAATTATCTCACTTGTGTTCACTGTAATTGTGACAGCTGTACAAGTCTTTACCCCTGTTGTGTTAGGGCGGATTCTGAATCATTTACAAATCGCATTTAGAGACAATGTCCCTGTTGATCTTCAGTTGATTTTGCGGATTGTGATGTTACTAATCGGGATGTATCTTGTGTTGGCTCTTGCTGATATTGTTAAGGAGCGCACGCTCGTTTATTTATCTCAACGGTTGGTTAAAGATCTTCGCTCAGAAGTATCTGTGAAAATTAAAAAGGTGCCACTGAAGTATTTTGATAATCAGTCGACGGGTGATTTGATCAGTCGAATGACGAATGATATTGATAAAATGGGTCACAACATTCAAATTAGTGTCAGTCAGATGTTTGCTAGTTTAATGCTTGTGGTTGGGATTTTAATGATGATGGTGACGATTAGTTGGATCTTGTCGCTTGCGTTCTTACTGACTGTTCCTTTGAGTTTCTTTGCGACCCGCTTTATTACAAGTCGTTCGCGACATTTTTTCCAAGAAAAATCACGTGGCTTAGGTCAGATGGTTGGTTTTGTTGAGGAAAACTTCACTGGAACAGATTTAATTAAAGCTTTTAGTTATGAGGAACAATCAGATGAGGATTTCGGTCAGATTAATGATCATCTCTATGAAGTTTCTTGGCGAGCAAGTTTTATGTCAGGGGTATTGTTGCCTGTGATGACCTTCATTGGTAACCTTGCCTATGTCACGATTGCGATTATCGGGAGTTTGCTTGTTATTTCGGGAAGTATTCTAATTGGGGATGTACTTGCATTTCTGCAGTATTCGCAAAATATTCGCCGTCCGATTGAGGTCATTGCAGAAATGGCGAATCAACTCCAAGAAACATTAGCGTCAGCTGAACGTGTTTTTCAGTTTTTAGATGCACCGGAAGAAGTCGAAAATTACCAAAATCAGCTTGTTGCACCGATTGACACAATTGTCTTTGATCAGGTCAACTTTGCTTATGAGCGAGATAAGCCGGTCATTAAGAATCTTAATTTACATGTTAAACGAAATGAAACAGTTGCGATTGTTGGGCATACAGGTGCGGGAAAATCGACAATCATTAATTTATTAATGCGTTTTTATGACGTGTCATCGGGTCAAATTTTGATTAATGATACCGATATTCGTAAGGTGCCACGCGAAAATCTGCGCTCCTTTTTTGGAATGGTTTTACAAGATACGTGGCTCATTCAGGGTACAATTTTTGAGAATATTCGTTACGGTAATCTCAAGGCATCAAAAGAAGCGGTGATTGAAGCGGCTAAACAAGCCCATGCTCATCACTTTATTTCTTCACTTCCGGATGGCTACGAGACGTTGATCAATGAAGAGGGTAATAATTTATCTCAAGGACAGCGCCAATTAATCACAATTGCTCGTGCGTTTGTCAGTGATCCTGATATATTAATTTTGGATGAAGCAACATCGTCTGTTGATACAAGGACAGAACGAATGATTCAAGGCGCCATGACCAACTTGATGGATGGTCGGACAAACTTTGTTATCGCGCACCGACTGTCAACGATTGTTGATGCAAATGTTATTTTAGTGATGGACAAGGGGCATATTGTTGAACAAGGGAATCACAAAGAGCTGCTCAAACAAAACGGCGCCTACGCCGAACTTTATCACAGTCAATTTATGGACTAACATATTGAGAGAAGGCAATATACGTCTGCCTTCTTTTTTAATGGTGAAAATTACCTATAATCATTAGTGTGTAACATCTTGGGATAACGGGTATCGTACGATTGACACTAATCATCAAAATCCAAAATTAAATCACCAAGCAATCCAATAGGCTTATCACGTTATAAAGAGTAGAATAAGGCTAACAACAAATTTTAGGAGGAGTGTTACGATGACGAAATATGAATTACCAGACGTATGGAAGTGGGAAGATGAGAATTCAGATAGAACCGGTAATAGACCAACTGCTGGTATACGTTTTGAACAGACTTTACCAGTTGGTGAGGCACCGTTTCAACTTTACTCATTAGGTACACCAAACGGAATAAAAATAACGATTATGCTAGAAGAGTTAAAAGCGTTAGGTGTTAAGGGCGCAGACTATGATGTGTATACAGTAAATATTGGAGATGGCGATCAATTCGGTTCAGATTTTGTCGAAATTAATCCGAACTCAAAGATTCCGGCATTAGTCGATCAAAGTCAAGAGCCACGAGTCGATATTTTTGAATCAGGATCAATTTTGCTTTATTTAGCCGAAAAATTTAACAAGTTGATCCCAGAAGATATTCATGGTCGAACAGAAACGTTGAATTGGCTGTTTTGGCAAATTGGATCGGGACCTTATGTCGGTGGAGGGTTTGGACACTTTTTCGCCTATGCACCTGAACCAATGAAATATCCGATCGATCGATTCACGATGGAAACGAAACGTCAATTAGATTTACTTGATCAAACGTTGGCCAAGCGTCCATATGTAGCTGGTGATACGTATACGATTGCAGATATCGCGATTTGGTCATGGTACGGTCGTTTAGTTTTAGGAAACCTTTATGAAGGATCAGCTGAATTCTTAAACATAGAGGCGTACCCGAATCTCGTGGAATGGTCACGCCGCATTGCAGAGAGACCAGCTGTGAAAAAAGGATTGGAAGTCGAGTATAAGCCAATCAAGGAATAACTAGCTCATTTAATCTTTAAAAACTGTATGAAATATAAGTAAACGAGCCTAATTATAAAATAGGAATAACCATCTATTTTTGATTAGGCTATTTATTTTTTTAAAAAAAGAATTGACAAGATATTTTTCACATGCTAATGTATTGACAACAGATTAATTGATTTAATATTTAGAAAATTTAATAGACATTTTTTCTCTTATCAAGAGCGGTGGAGGGATTGGCCCTACGAAACCGCAGCAACCTCAAATTTAATTTGAAAGGTGCTAAATCCAACAAAGCAAGAGCTTTGGCAGATAAGAGGACGCAAAGACTAAACCAACGTCTTTCTGTTCTCTTACAGAAAGACGTTTTTATTTTGTCCAAAACCTGCCCCAAGAGAAAATCAATCCGTCTACCAAAGGAGGCAACCGAATGAGTTGAAAACCGACTAAACCGATGAATGATTAATATTATAAAACTAGCAGCGCGTTATTTCTTCAAAAAAATACGAACGAATCAAAATGAACTTAAGCCATCGTATGAATTGAAGATTGCCAATCAAATGATTGGAACGGCAGGCGGCGACTCCAGCGGGAACAGCAAACGGTTTTCGATGGGATGAGTAATCGCAGTCCCACGAGCAGAAGATCCACTCAGGAAAGTGGTTTTCTTTCCTGAGTTAGCTGATGCCGTGCCCACGGAAAGCGTCCGTTGTGAGTGGAAATCACGGGATGCTCTTACTAAATCATTCGTATTTTTGAATTTAAACCATTTTTTAAAAAACTTTAAACAAATAAGGAGAGATGGAAAATGACAACATCAAAAATAGACAGCCTGTACAGAAAAGAATATTTCGGACGAATTGGGGAACTAAAGCAATATGCACCAGAAGCATTTGATACGTTTTTCAAATTCAATGACCAAGCACTAGCACCAGGAAAACTGACAGTAAAATTAAAAGAACTAATCGCCGTAGCAGTCGCTCATATTACCGGCTGCCCATATTGCATTGATCTACATGTTGTAAACGCAAAAGAAAATGATTCAACGAAAGAAGAAGTAGCTGAAGCAATTTTTGTCGCAACATCACTAAAAGCTGGATCGGCTTTAGCGCACGGTGTTAATGGACTAAACGCCTATGATGAGACTACCGATCAAGAGTTATATAAAGCTTCATATTTCGATCGACTGAAAGAATTCAATGACCTAAGCGAAGCAAGTTTCCAAGCTTTCTTAAAGTTTGATGGTGCAGCCATTCAAGCTGGTAAACTATCAGCTAAAGAGAAAGAACTGATTGCTGTCGCATCTGCACATACAACAGGTTGTGCCTACTGCATTGAGCTTCACACGAAAAATGCTAAAAAAGTCGGTGCAAGCTTAGAAGAGATTGCTGAGGCAATCTTTGTCGCAGTCGCCCTAAAAGCTGGTTCGGCAATTGCTCATAGTGTTAATGCCTTAAATGCTTACTCGAACGATTAATAGTTTGTTACTAAAAAACGGTTAAAAGGAGATCAAGACAATGAAAAAACAAATTCGGTTAAATGGTTTCACGCAAAACTCGGTGGCTCCCCATTCACCTGGACTATGGAGACATCCAGAAGATCAGGGGCAGCGACATGGGGACTTAGATTATTGGATTGAACTCGCCCAATTACTTGAAAAGGGAAAGTTTGATGCCATCTTTTTAGCGGACGTGATTGGGATTTATGATGTCTATGGCAATAGCTATCAGACAGCCGTTGAGCATGCAGTGCAAGTCCCTTTACATGATACGTTATTGCAAATTTCAGCAATGGCCGCTGTCACGAAACATTTAAGTTTTGCACCAACCTATTCAGCAACGTATACGCAACCGTACAAATTAGCGCGTGAATTTTCAACACTTGACCACCTAACAAAAGGGCGGATTGCCTGGAATATTGTTACTTCTTATTTAAAGAGTGAAGCGATCAATCTAGGACTCGATAAACAAATTGAGCACAATACGCGTTATGAACGTGCGGATGAGTATATGGATGTTGTTTATAAATTGTGGGAGTATAGCTGGGAAGATGATGCGATTGTCGCTAACAAAGAGACTGGTGTCTATGCTGATCCGAATAAAGTTCATCCAATTAATCACAAAGGTGAATTTTTCAGTGTACCGGGCGTTCATCTAGTTGACCCATCTCCACAGCGGACACCAGTCCTCTTTCAAGCAGGCGCATCAGCACGGGGGAGAGATTTTGCTGGAAAACATGCAGAAGCTGTTTTTACAACGATCGCAAACAATGTTGAAGAATTAAAAACATTTGTCACAGATATTCGGGATCGTGCTGAAAAATATGGACGGAATCGTGAAGACATTAAGATCTTCCCAGCGATTGTACCGATTGTAGGGGCGACGGAAGCTGAGGCGCAAGCAAAATATGAAGAATTAACATCTTATTTAAGTTATGAAGGTACAAGTGCTTTATTGTCAGGACATACAGGGGTTGATTTTTCACAATATGACCCAGATCAATATGTTGAAAATGTGATCACAGATGCATCGCACGGATTTTTACAAAAGTATACGGTAGCAAGTACGAGTAAACGCTGGACGGTCAGAGAAGCTGTCTTACATCATGGTCTAGGAATAGGGGCAACAAAAATTATTGGCACGCCAGAACAAATTGCCGATGAACTAGAGGTGTTAGCAACAGAAGGTGATGCGGATGGATTTAATATCATTCAAGCAGCCAGCCCAGCGACGTTTAAAGACTTTATCGAACATGTCGTTCCAGTCCTGCAAGCAAGAGGGATCTATCGGACAGAATATGAAGCATCAACATTAAGAGAGAACTTATTCGGTAAAGGGAAAGTACATTTACCTGAAAATCATCCGGCGCGGAAACTGTCGCTTTAATTGTTGGGGAAATACTAAGAGTGAAAGATATGGGGTGAATGAAGTGAGCGAAATTGTTGTATTATCAGGAAGTCCATCAATACTGTCTCGATCAGAGCGGGTATTAAAATATCTCGGATCAATTCTTGAAGAGCGCAAGTTTACTGTTTCGTATATTTCCGTTTGTGATGTTCCTTCGACTGATTTATATGAAGCAAAATTTGATAGCCCAGCAGTAAAAAGGATTGTGTCCTTATTAGAAAATGCACAAGCTGTTATTATTGGTTCGCCTGTTTATAAAGCATCGTATTCAGGGATCCTAAAATCACTGATTGATCTACTTCCACAAGATATACTAGAATCAAAGCCGGTGCTCCCGGTCATGACCGGTGGGAGCATCGCCCATCTATTAGCGATCGAATATACACTGAAGCCATTGCTTGCAACATTAAAGGGAAAGAACACACAAGGCATCTTTTATCTTGATAGCCAAATAGATCGAAATGCAACACCACCAATTATAGACGCGGAACTAGTTGCCCGCACCAACAAACAACTGAACCACCTGATCAACGAAGTAAATAAACAAAAATCCCTCCAATCATCAGGGTTGTAGAGGTAAATAAATATTTAAAATGATCATTAATAAATTCACTAATGACATGATTTGAAGAAAGCCAAACAAGTGATTGGAACGGCGGGTGGCGACTCCTGTGGGAGCAGCAAACGGTCTTCGATGGGGCGAGTAACCGCAGTCCCAGTCCCAGTCCCAACGTCTAACTGACCCACATCCTGTAGGCCCGAAATCGTCCACCCAGAGTGGAAATCACCGTATCTCCTCCCACAAATTGATGGGATTTTATAAACGATTAATAAACCCAAAGAACCTCTTAAACATTAAAATATGTTAAGAGGTTCTTTGCTGATTAAAAGTCACTAATAATGAGTATCATATAGTTATGAGATGGCAGTCTATCACTAACTTTTAACCACAAAATAAAAGTGAAAAATAGTTACCTGGATTATTCACAGCCATATCAAAAACCTTAAAGAAACTGTATCAAATCAATTAAAAATAGCCAATCGATCTTTCACTAATTAAGTGAAAAGGAGCCCGATCTTTGATATTGTATAAGTGACA